>JAFGPJ010000233.1 GCA_016936275.1 Sedimentisphaerales bacterium | reverse complement strand
GTCCAGAGCGGAATTCATTTTGACGCCTTTGGATTGCAGGTGCAGTTCGGCAAAAATCGGTCCGGCATGCATGTTCGAGACATGATGCAAATATCGGCGATTCTGGATAATTTCGGGCCCATCGCTAAACCCCTGTATATGACCAATGTGGAGGTACCGAGTCAGAATGGCGAGGGTTTACAAGATGGAAACGTTGCCGGCATCTGGCATGAGCAGTGGAACGAGTCGAGGCAGGGTCAATGGATCGAGCAGTTCTATAAGATTGCGCTGAGCAAACAATTTGTAAACTCAGTGACGTATTCGAACCTAATTGACACCGCCGACAGCACAATCGGCCACAGCGGTCTTTTGACAGAAGAACTCGAACCCAAAAAATCGTTTGTAACCTTGAAGAAATTGCACGACAGCATTTTCAGCCGATAAACGAATCATTACATTGACCTGACAACTCTTGACTCGTATCAGCAACTCTATATGATAGATAATATGAAACATGCCGGACAAAACAGGATTCAGTCATTCGCGTTTGTTATCAGCGTATGCCTGGCGGTTTGTTTTGCCTTTGTTTTTATTTCAAACATCGAACGAAATTTAGGTCAATGTGAAGTTGAATTAGAGGGCCGAATAAATCCTAACGATGCTCCGGTAGAAAGCCTCGTTAGATTACCGGGCCTTGGAACCGAGCGAGCCGGAGCGATAATTATATATCGTCAAAATTTAGATGGAAAAAACGCCGGGAAACCGGCATTTCAAAATTTTGACGATTTACAGAAAGTTCAAGGTATAGGCCCGAAGACCGTACAAAACATTCGCCAATGGCTGAAGTATGAATGAGTAATGAACGATGATTGGGGAACCTGCAATTCAGAGTGCACAACTGAACAAAAACTTGTATATGTCGCTTTTGGCGGCGACTATGATTTTTGCCCTTGTTTTCCCAATGACCGGTTACACAAAAACATTACAAAATGTGAATTCATCTGTCCGGAATTCAGTTACGGATCGGCGAGGGGATTCATCGGAGTATAAACTCAGAACTAATTCCGACATTGTTGACGATGACGATGACGGTGACGGCCTTCCGGACTTTCAGGAGATTCACAAGTATCTTACAGATCCGACGAAAAAAGATACTGACGGCGACGGCGTACCTGATAGTGATTGGAACGAGCGGCGCGAATATACGTATTCTGTTCGTACAATCCTACGGTTCATGCCGCCTTTTGATAAAGCGGCTCTGAATGATGACTACCAGGATGCGCGGGTCCTGTCAAAATCGGACGACTACATAGAGCTTGAAGTCATCCATTATCCGCTTGCCACGCCAGACGAATCAATACGAGAGAACCCGAACTGGCAGCAGGATTATGCCGGCATGACTGAGTATTTGAAACCAGGCGCGACAACCAATTGGGATAAAAAAATGAAGCAAGACCTGCTTGCCGAACTTCGAGCCAATGAAATCCTGATTGACAAGCTCACCGATAAGCAGGTTGTCGAACGGGTTTCACCCTGGCTGATGAAAAGATCCAGGTCTCTCGACAAAGTATTCACAACATATTACGTCCACTTCCCCAATGGACAAACAAGCGTTTATCCGGGACTGGAGGGCGCTTTCGAGCGTGAGTTCGGCCGTGACAATGAGAATTATGACTGGACAATTGACCAGCATTTCGACCATGAACTGTTGGGAAAAGGCATGTTTTACAACAAGACACACGGCTCGTGCACTTCCTTTGCCATATACCTGACCACCGTGCTCAGAGCTCTCGGTATACCGACCCGAATGATTATTGTGGTTCCGGCCACAGATCCTTCAGATAAAGAGCAGCTTTTGCTCGTGAACATGCACATTATACACAACAAGGTCCGTGAGACAATGTTAGCTGGTCTTAGAATGATGACCCATGGATTTATTGCTCATACTTTCAATGAAGTATACATCGGAAACCATTGGCGTCGATTGAACTACAACAAGCTGGGACAACCCATCCTTGACCAGCATCTCTTCGGGCTTCATACGCACCTGTATACCTTTAACGATCTAAATGAGGCGGATTTATCACGCACATGGGGTTGGCGCTATGGAAAGGCCGGCAGAAACAGCGTTTTCAAACACGACAATCCTTATTCGGCCGTCGCTATTTCAGATCTTTTCGGATGTCACAGTAATCTCCCAAATCCACCTTTTGCAGCTGAGGAATCCTCCAGCCATTTGCCCAATATATTTATTATGAGCACTTCTGGCATCTTTGTGTTTAAAGAAATCATAGAGAGAGTACAGGATGTCACTTACAACAAAACCGGACGATTCCATGAAAAAAAGTCTTATGACGAGATCTTTGACGGCACACACAATAAGAAGTCTGGTGATATAATTGTTCTACTTTTTTCGCTTGACACGGATGACCGTATTCCGGCCAAATATGAGGATCTCTTGCCCGCGGCCTGGCCGGCGATTGAATCAGCCCTGAAGCAGGAGAAGGTATTAGAACTCAAGAGCAATGCTTGCGAGATGAACATCATTGTACTGGCTGCACCGACAACAGAAAAACTGAGGCAATTGGTCATGGAATCCAATCTACTAAGTGGATTGAAGGGGAGCACGAATTAATATGAGCGAGTGGGAAATCACTAAGCCGCTTGGGCAATGCTACGGCACAGAAAGAAAAATAGAATACGGAGAAGAATATTTCGCCGCCCTGGTTGAGACTGAGGAAGGACTGCAAAGGCGGGATTTTTGCGCCGAATACTGGGAGAGTGAAAAACCGGATGTTTTTTGCTACTGGAAAACCAGGCTGCCTGAGCCTGGACAGAAAAAGCAGTTGTTTGTTGATGATCAGATGCTGATGGCCTTTTTCGATCGGCTGGAAAAAGAGACTGAGCAGGAAAAAATCAACTTCCGCTTTGTCCTGGCGTTAATTCTCATGCGAAAAAGGATTCTGAAATACGATGAAACAAAAAATGATGGCGACCAGGAAATTTGGTGTCTAAGAGTCGTAGGTGAGAAACAAATCGTCGAAGTCATAAATCCGCATCTTGATGAGGAGCAAATCGAGCTGTTATCTTCACAGATAGGTGAGATTCTACAGGCTGACTTGTAAACTCGTTTCTGCCGGGAATTATCGAAGCCGGGGAACAGATAAGGAGCTTATATGAAAATGTTACGAAAGCTAATAACGTATATTCCTGTAGTAATGCTGATTTTCGCCGGTTGTGAGTCCCATTTCCGCCAGCCTGCGAAAATCTGCCCGGGCAAAGATTCTGTGGCCGATGCATTAGCTGCTCTGCAGTTACAATCGCAAAATATTATGCCGATACGAGCTAACGGTCAGTGCCGTTTTGAATATTATGTTGAGGGCAAGGAGAAACCACAACAGGAAAACCTCAACGTAAAACTCTGGGTGAATCCGCCTGTTGAACTTTATATGCAGGGGGATAAAGCTCTCGTTCCTAAAGCAGTAGTGCTAGGTTCGAATGGAAAGGAATTTTGGCTTTCGCTAAGACCGAAAGAAATCAGCACGCACTGGTGGGGTAATTGGTCTGAGCAGGATTTATCGGAGGGGCTAATAATCAATCCCAGAACGCTGCTGGAGTCTCTCGGAATCGGAGAAGTTGAAACACAGCGGGGCTGGTCCTTGTCTAATGAAGGCCCTTATGACGTAATTTCAAAACGACAGCAGAATGTAGTGGTCAAAAAGATATATATCTATAGCTGTGATTACCGAGCAAGAAAGATTGAATTTTTCAATCGGGACGGTGAGGCTGTTGCCGATGCCGAACTTGACAAGTATAAAGAAGTGTCCGATGGTTTTTTTGTTCCATCTCTGATAAAGGTAACAACGTATTCCCGGGAAACCGGGGAATTTTCGCTAAGTATCACTCTTGACCTTAATTCGATAAAACCTGCAAAAATTAAGGAGCCGCAGCGAAATTTGCTTTTCAAGCTCCCTCAGCCGCGCGGATTCTCGAACGTTTATAGAATCGTTAATGGAAAGTGGTTCAAACAGGATCAGTAAAAAAGCAAACAGATATTTGCCTATGTCTAAGACAAGTCTGAAAAAAAGAATCAAACAGTGGCTGCTCTTATTGGACGGGGCAATGGGAACCGAGTTGATTGCTCGCGGGATTCAACTGCGGGACTTTATCACTTGGTCAATACGTGGTGCTATTGGAGGAATTTGTCTCTGCAGTGAGGGCCCTGTCAGATGATATAGCGATTTGTGCAGAACTCAATGCAGGAAAACCCGAACTGATTAATAATAAAGCTGTTTACAAAGTCGCACCGAATGATTTTGCCGCTACGGCGAAAAAAATTCATTGAGACGGCGTTAGCATAATTGGCGGCTGCTGCGGAACCGGCCCGGCACACATTGAAGCTGTGGCCAAACGGATAAAAGCCGTCTAACTTGCAGAATTAATCTGTCAAGTCGCGTTTAGCAATTTCCCGATTTGTTCAATACTTCTGGCGGTTGCACCCTGGTTCTTTTTTATTACATCCTGTCCGTTACGCGCAATTTCATGGGCGTAATCCGGTTCGGTGAGGCACTTTTGAATTGTGCTTAGCAACTCGTCTCGGTCATTAACAACGATAGCTCCGTTACCGGCCAAAAGCACTTCAACGGTTTGTCTGAAATTGAAAGTATGCGGCCCGAACATCGTGCATTTGCCGAGGGCCGTTGCCTCTATCATGTCGGAACCGCCCATCGGAACCAGAGATCTGCCCACGAAGATTATTGTTGC
>JAFGPJ010000232.1 GCA_016936275.1 Sedimentisphaerales bacterium | reverse complement strand
GTCGGCTTGACTGTGAGCCTGACTATAATGGGCTGGCCTGTGGAAAGGCCGCCCGTGATACCGCCGGCATTGTTCGAATCGAAGACAATCTTGCCGTCTTCGGCGTGCATTTGATCGTTATTCTCATAGCCGGTCATGTCCTTGACGGCAAAACCCGCCCCGACTTCCACGCCCTTTACGGCGCCAATTCCGAGCATCCGGCCCAGATCGCCGTCGAGCTTATTGAAGACCGGCTCGCCAAGACCCGCCGGAACGCCGGTTACGACAACTTCAACCACGCCGCCGGCGGAGTCTCCCGTAGCGGAGATTTTATTACAGGCATTGACCATGCTTTGTGCGGCGGCAATGTCAGGACAGTTTACGATTGGATGCACACAGTATTTGTCCTGTACCGTATCTGGGGCCACCTGAGGGGCCCTGGCCCGGATTTCGTCGATTTGCTGCTCTATCTCGGCTAATATTCGGGCCTTCTCCAGGAATCTCATCTCCATTGTGATACGGTTTTTGACATAAATCTCCTGGTAAAACGGATCCAGGTCTCGCCGCATTGTTTTGTAATCTTCTGTGTATTTCAAAGCTTTTTCATGGTCAACATCGTCGCATCGCACTCCCGCAATTTCTCGTACGTAGGCAAATACATCGATGCCGCACTTTTTCAGCACTTTCTTGGCAACGTATCCGGCAGCGACGATGGTCGAGGTGTAACGTCCGCTGAAAATGCCGGCGCCGATTGCATCATCGTTAGGGCCGTATTTCATAAACGTTGCGTAGGACGCATGACCGGGACGGGGCGTGCGGTTCGTGTCCTGATACTGCTTTATATGGATGAAATGACGGTCCAGGTTCGGGATCAGAATGGTTAGCGGTGTGCCGTTTGTGTGGTTTTTATTGCCGGCGTTTTCGACAGTATCGGCTGAGTTCAGGCCGGAATAGATAACCGGCAGGTCCGGCTCTTTCCGCGGGCTGCTTAGCTCATCGGCCCCCGGTTTTCTGAGGAGCAAATCGCCGTAAATTTCTTGTTCCGTTAATAAAAGACCCGGCGGTACGCCCTGCAGGACCGAGGTAAGGCCCTCCTGATAAGAGCCGCCGGCAACCGTAACCTGAAAACAACGCCCAATATGACAACCTAACATCTTGTTCTCCTAAAATCACCAGTTAGAGCATAAATTTACATTTTAGAGGGACTATCTTTAGCTCTTGGCTACTTTTCTACTTCTATATTTGCACCGGTGTTTTGCATCAATTCCACATAACCGGGAAAAGTAACGCTAATCGCCTCAGCCGTGTCAATACGACATTCACCATCCAGGCACAATCCTGCCAGAGACAAGGCCATCACAATCCGGTGGTCGGCCCAGCCGTGAAGTTCGGCAGGTTTAGGTTTACCGCCATGTATTATAAGGCCATCCGGCAATTCTTCAACCATAACGTTCATTTTCTTTAATTCTTCCGCCATACACTTGATTCTGTCGGTCTCTTTGGTCCGTGCCTGGGGAACATTCAGCAGCTTTGTAGTACCTTCGGCAAAAGCGGCAGTAACCGCCATTGCAGGCAATGCGTCCGGCGTTTTGTTCATATCAAGCTCAGTACCCTTGAGCGGGCAGCCTTTAACCGTTACTGAATCCGGTTCAAGAACGATATCAGCCCCCATTGCCTTTAAATAATTAACAACGGCTTTGTCTGGCTGGCTGTCTGTGAAATCCAGTCCGTGTAAAGTTATCTCATCTGCTGATAAAGCTCCTGCACAAAGGAAAAATGTAGCGCTGGAAAAATCGGCGGCAACGGCATCTTCAAAAGGTTTATAGCCCTGATTTGCCTTGATTTTGAATGTTCGCATCTGCTGATTTTCGTATTCAATTTGCTGCTTATCAAGCCAGTCGAGTGTCATTTGCACATAGCCCGGCTCGTTAAGCAAAGTAACGTCAATCCATGTGTCTTCGCCTGCCAATGGTGCACATAAAAGCAAACTCGATAGATACTGGCTTGTGGAGGCGGCGATTGCTGTTTTTCCACCTGCCAGTTTCCCTGTTATCTTGACTGGTGCTTTGCCGTTGTTGTTAAGGCTTGTGCATTTCGCGCCCAGATCGTTGAGCGAGTCGAGAAGCGGCCTGACAGGACGGCTGCGGATTTGTTCGTCGCCGGTAAAGGTTGTGGTTTGACCGGGTGGAGCTAAGGCGGCAGATCCCATGGCGATGCGAAGAGTTGTGCCGGAATTACCCACGTCGATGATATCCTGTGGATGCGAAATCCTGCCTCCCGTACCGGTTATCTTCCAGGCCTTCGGATCGGATGTTTCTATCGATGCTCCTAATGCTCGATAACAGGCCACCGCTGCCTGTGTATCGCTTGAATCAAGCGGATTGTGGATGATGCTTTGCCCCCCTGCCAAAGAGGCAATCGCTACGGCACGAATTGTGTGCGATTTGGATCCGGGAATCGTTACAGAACCTTTTAACTGAGATTTTCTTACAATCAACTTCATAATAACATGCCTATATCTTTCGGAATGTTAACCGCTGAAAAGGATCTCCGCCCCCTTGCCTTGCTGGATAAGCGGGACGTAGCTTTCGAGTTCCTGCAATACTTCCGAATCCGTCAGATCAATAGTAGCTTTCTTTTCATGTGCCATATACGCGGCCATTACAAGCATCGTTATCATCCGGCCGTATTCGAAGTTGAGCATAGCGTCTTTGCCCTGCTCAAAGGCCGAGATAGCATCCCGCCACTCGGTCACATAACCATACAGGTCGGGCTCGTTCGGCTGAAGGATCAAAGCGCCTCGCGTCGCCTGTGCTTTCTCCAGAGCAAGTTCACTGTCCGCAACGGCGGCAGCCGCTGCGTCGCTGATAAACATACCGGCAGGAGACTCCAGCGAATTGACCGTGTACGAATAACCGGGGCCGAACGCTTCCATAAGCAGTCTCAGGCCGGGTGCGTCGTACATCCAGGAATTTGTCGCCTGAGATATGCTGCGAATTCCGCTCTCCGGGTCCTTAAACTCAATTGTAACATTCGAGTAATCTTCCGCCGGTGTTTGGGTGTAATCCACACCTCTTTCCTTAAGCTTGCTGATCCATGGCTCTTTACCCCACTTGAGCAATGCCATGTTAGCAGTAATTGAAACAGGTGTCAGATAGTCTGGTGCTTTACCGCTGGGTGTCAGCGTGTACATCCCGACGGCTATACTGTGACAGCCCATATCACAGCAAACGCCGCCTCCCTGCCGTGTGGGATCCCAGAACCACGGCTCGTGCGGTCCGCCGTGCTCTTCGGCGCTGCGCGATAGATGTACTGCTCCCATGCTCTTTTCCACTGCCGAAAGCTGGTTACGAGCTTCCACGACGCAGGGCATGTGAAGCTGGTTTTCGAAATAAGCGTTGGGTATATGAAGTGCTTTTGCCATTCTTGCCATCACGTCAGCTTCCTGAAGATTCCGGGCCATTGGCTTTTCACAAATGATTCCCTTAATTTCAGCTCCATTCTCAACTGCTTTAGCTATGTTGCGCATTATTTCGAGACGAGCATAGTTTGGGGCAAAAATGCAGACAACATCAACGGCATTACAGATATCTGCAACATCATCGTACACTTTGGTATTGCCCAGGCCATCTTTGAGAGAACGTTTGGCAAGGGCTTCTGCTCCCTCTGGGGCACAAACCCCGGACAATTCGACGCCGCGGACCGAACATAACGCCCTTTCGTGAAATCCGGCCACGAAACCGGCTCCAATCATACCTATTTTCAGCATCGTTCAATTCCTTTCATTTCAAGTGTTGTCAGACTTGTAATCTAATGTATTCTCGGACTAACTAACTCGATAGAAATCATAAAAGTACACTTACTATGTACAATAATTTTAGATAAAAAACAACTTATAACTGTATATGGGTAATATAAAAGGAGCGATAATTTGCCTGGTGGTATGATACGTTTACAGATCGATTGGAAGATCTCAATTGGTTCGACAATGAAGTGTCTTAAATACTGAATTTATATAAAACAGGCGTACAAGTCGAATATGGGACGTAAAAATTTCAAATAACACATTAAATCAAAACAAATGCAGGAAATTAAAACTTTTTTCATGGGTACCCATGAAAAAAATCGAAAATATATGTATATAGAAGATTGTTAAGCTGCTTGAGAGCCAACTTTGTGTATTAGCGGCAGGAAATAATTTGATTGTTCATATTGTTCGGAAAAACTTTGTGGGTATATAGAATCACCCGAAAGATCGAAAGGAGACAAAAGAATGCCTACAACAAAAATAGCTGAAAAACAAATGGGGATGCCGGAAATTCGAATGAAAGCAAAAGCACTCGGAATAACACCTGGAAAGATGAAAAAACCTGAACTCATCCATGCTATCCAGGTGGCGGAAGGTTGTACGCCGTGTTTTGGTAGATCCAACGGTCAGTGTTCGCATATTGATTGCTGTTTTATGCCGGATTGTCTCAAAACTAAACTGTAAACATTGTTTTTAACTTTAAGTTTCTCTTGTCACTTTGAAACGAATTAATCGTTTATACATTCGAATTAGGCGTCTCTGCATAAGTCATGTATGGCGAGAAATTATGTTTTCAAATAATTGTAATATATTGACAACTATTGGTTACTTAATGATGTTTTTCAAGTCAGGGAGTATTCTTGTGACCCTCGAAGTGTACTCTTGTTTGAATACGAGGGAAGTTGCATTGCCGGCTTAAAAAAGGCCCAAGGAGATTATTGTGGATAAAGGCAAAGTAAAATGGTTCAATGAGAGAAAGGGATTCGGTTTTATTATTCCCGACAACGGCGGTGAGGATTTATTTATCCATCACTCAAACATTGCTGCGGAAGGATTCCGATCTCTATATGACGGCCAGGAAGTGGAGTTCGAAGTTGCCCAGGGAAAGAAAGGGCCGGAGGCGGTCAACGTACAACCCTGCTCAAATTAAAGCTGCATATTACCGAATCATAGAAACACGGGCCTTACCAGGCGGTAAGGCCTTTTTATTTTCCTGCTGATATTCCTTAAAGTTTGGCATATCAAAATATTTGTTGCCATTCCGGATTGATTTTTGATAATATTTATTATAAATTCGAGAGTGGCAATTGTATAAGAGAATCCGTAATAAATAATCCAGTGACGGGAGATAAATACGATATGTCCGGCCTGTGGAATATTGCCGTAACATGATTTGAAGCAGATTTTGCTCAGGGACAAGCGGATGCAGAATTTGAGACTGTTCATTTTAGCTGCCAGCCTGGGATTGATCGTGGCTGGATGCAGGAAAGATACTACAGACACTCAAACTAAAGAAATAGAAGGAAAAGACCAAATAAGAAAGGAGGCCGCCATGGGTATTACATTGCAGTGGCTGGGTCATGCCAGTTTTAAGATATGTCATGAAGATACAGTCATATATATAGATCCCTGGAAATTGAAGGATTCTCCGCATGATGCGACTCTTGTGCTTGTCAGCCACAGCCATTACGATCATTACTCCGCAGAGGATATCGCCAAGGTGAGCGGACCGGACACAAAACTTGTTGCTTCTGCCGATGTTATTGCGAAGGAAAAAGCAGGGCTGGCAATCACGCCGGGACAAACAATCGAGATCGGCAGTGTTCGAGTCACAGGTGTAGCTGCATATAATCCTAATAAACAATTTCATCCCAAATCCAACAGCTGGGTTGGTTTTGTAATCGAGCTTGGCTCAAAACGAATTTATTATGCCGGCGACACCGACCTGACCGATGAAATGAAAGCTCTAAAAGATATTGATGTTGCGCTATTACCGGTGGGCGGCACATATACAATGAACGCAGGCGAAGCCGCCAAGGCGACTGAGCGTATAAAACCAGAACGTGCCATTCCATACCATTGGGGTGACATCGTGGGAGGCCGTGCCGACGCAGAAGCGTTTTCCAAGGCGGCAGAATGCGAAGTTCAGATACTGTCACCCGGCGAGACAATCAGCCTGGATTAATGCTCTGCCACATTTGGTTTGCATAATTATCATTGCGGGATCTGTTTTACAGGCCACGGTGATCTCATCCGAGTGACGGGTGGCAGCTTCAAAGCCGAAGGCTTTGGTGACGGCCGCGAACATAGTACGTCTTATTTATCGTTCGATGTTTTCGCGTCTATTTACGAGGAATGTCGAGACTTTTGTTGCAGCGGGGACAATTGATTTTATTGCTCTTGTAATTGGGTGGGATTTTCAGCTTTAGACCGCAGGCGCAGGTCAGGAATATGAATTGATTGACCCTCCTTATGATGTCACCGACCTGCCGCATTTGTTTGTCGAGGCGTTCTTCACTTCCGGCTTCGGCGCTGGCCTGACGTAGAGGAACGTCTTCTTTTGTGCTTAAAGCTGCTACAGGAACAATGGTTTTTTTGTGCGTAACGTTCGCGTAAGCATCTGAGTACTCATTGAAGGATGCTCCCTGGCTCAGGTTGCGCAGAATCTTGATTCGTTCTGAAATCGGTGGATGTGTGCTGGTCAGATTAGACAGTTTTATCTGCTTGGCTTTTTTGAATGGATTGACAATGTACATCGGTGCTGTCACCTTGTTGACCGTAGCTAACTGTGGCGAAGGATCACCGGCAATTTTCTCAAGAGCACTTGCGAGACCCTCCGGGTAGCGGGTCAATCTTGCAGCTCCGGCATCGGCAAGGTACTCACGTCGTCTCGAAAGTGCAAAATATAAGAGCTGGGCCATAATCGGCGCCAGAATGGCAGCAATAATTGCAATTACCAGCATGACAATCTGGGCCTGGCCACCGCCCTTGCCGCCGCTCGAGTACCTTCGCCGTGATCCCCCCATAGAACTGTAGAACATGCCCCGAAGAAAGACTTGCGACAGCAGGACAATTGAGCCGAGCATAATACCGGCAAGCGTTACAAAAAGAATATCACGGTGGACGATATGGCTTATTTCGTGTGCGATAACACCCTGAAGCTCGTCCCGGTTAAGCCGAGCCAAAAGCCCTGCTGTCACTGCGACAGACGCGTTTTGTGGATTTCGGCCCGTGGCGAAAGCATTGGGAGCTGGATCGTTGATTATGTATATTTTGGGCATTGCCGGCAGGCCAGCAGCGATTTTCATTTCTTCAACAACGTTGAATAACTGTGGATGAACTTCGTGCGTAATCGGCTGGGCTCGGCTTGCAGACAAAAGTATTTGATCACCGCTCGAAAAGCTAATCAATGTCAGAACCAGCCAGATTGTCGTAGCGATCATAAGGCCGAAGAAACCGCCTTCCTGACCGAAGAAAACCATGCCGATAACAAAGCCCAGGACCAGCAGCACCGAGGCCATTATTACCATCAAAACGATGGAGTTCCTCTTATTTGCTCGAATCAGCTCCCACATTGTTCGTTACTCACAAGCAGCAATTTGGTATCATTCGGAGCGTATTACACCGAACATTTATGTAGATAAATTTCCCGATACTACATGCAGAATCTAACCTGCTCGGCCGGCGGATTCTACCGGTGCCAGGTTTGTCGGCCGGAGGCAGATACGAAACTTATTGCATTTCGTATCTTATGAGAAGTTCTAAGAAAAGCTCACTTTTGGAACTTCTCGCTCGGCAGCAACTTCGATCTCGAAGAAATCGCGTTTGGTGAATCCAAACATCCCGGCAATGATGTTCGACGGGAACATTTGAATCTTGTTGTTGAAGAACAGGACCTGGTCATTGTAGCTCTGTCTGGCAAAAGCGATTTTGTTCTCGGTTCCGGTCAGCTCTTCCTGAACTGCAAGGAAATTTTGATTGGCCTTCAGGTCAGGGTAATTCTCGACGACCAGCATGAATTTGCTGAGAGCTTCACCGAGAGCGCCTTCGGCTTTCGCCGCTTCGCTAACGGTCTTTGCTCCCATCGCCTGGCTTCGGGCTTGTGTGATGGCCTCGAAAGTCCCACGCTCGTGCTTCATATAGCCCTTGGCAGTCTCGACAAGGTTGGGAATCAAATCGTGCCGGCGCTTCAACTGGACATCAATTTGCGACCAGGCATTATCGACCTGGTTGCGAAGTCGAACCAAAGCGTTGTAGATGCCGATCACGAAAAGAATCAGCAGAAGCGGAATACCAACCAGGATGAGAAACACAATAAGGATCGATGTTCCCATAGGTTTTCTCCTTTAATGAAGGCCATTTAGCTTTGTGCTATGATTGGCGTTTTTTCAGGATAATCACTGCAACAATGGCAACGATAGCAACAATCCCTGATACCATGGTTAGTGTACTAAGGGCAACGATGGCTAATTCTGGTGTCATCATAATTATACTCCTTTCGTCTAACTTAATTGTAACCAAACATATCACTTAGTAACTTTTGAATTTTATTGTCTTTGTCCAGTTCGGCCCTGTCGATGATATCTTGCAGCTCTCCTTTATCGAACCACAGGCCGTCGCCCCTGCGGCACTTGTCGATGAGCAGGACAGGTTTGGATGGGCCTACGATAATCTTCTGCATTTTTTTGTTGCAGATAGGGCATTTCCTTATTCTCTCGTTGCTTTCTGAATCGATTTTGAACGATTTGAGCAGGGCTTTGGACCTGTCTGGCTCGTTGAGCAGAAGTTCGAGTTCTCCGGCATCCAGCCAGATACCTCCGCAATCGGTGCAATAATCGATCTCAACGTTTTCAAGCTCAAGCGTGATCATCGCGTTTTTACAAGCTGGGCAATCCATATTTTTAAAACTCAGGATTCAAGAGACTTAAACCAATGAGCACTACTGTAAGCTCACTGGTAAATACCTGCCACTTCAGTCGGGTAATTCTACCATATAAGACGCATAACCGTATAAAAAATTTCAAAAATAAAGTATAAAAATCGAGAATATCCAAATGTTCCAGCATGTATTCTATTGTCGTTGATTAAGATGTTATAATCCCCAGGTCACTACGTCAAGAAGATGTTCCTGATAACTTGTTATTAGAATTTGTATAATTTGGTGCCAAATGTGGATATTCACAATTAAGTTCTGGCAAATATTTGTTCTTGACGAGGGCCACGTAATTGATTATTGATTAGTAATTGCAGCAGATGAATCCGGATTGAAAAAACATGGGTATAAGAAATTATGCCATATAAAGGTATCAGATTATGATAGTTGATTGTCATACACATATAAAACCGGCTGCTGAAGATACTGGAACGTCTGAGCATCTTGCAGCGGCGGAAACGGTCGATGTATGCATCGTTTTGGCGACCTCGGATGGGCCGAGCGACCAGGTCAATAAGAGATTGTCCCAATATGTCAACAAGCATAAAGAGAAAATGGTCGGCTTTGCGGTTGTAGAGCCCGGCAATGACAAAATCAGCACTAATCATTTGAAATCCATCCCGGATAAACTGGGGCTCAAGGGGACGGTTCTGTATTGCGCGGCTTGTGGTTTCCATCCCACTCACAGCCGGGCCATGAGGTTTTATGAATCGGCGCAGGAACTTGACCTTCCCGTATTTTTCCACAACACCGGGAACCCTCTGGGAGGCAATGCCGTTCTGGAGTACGCCCAGCCGTTCCTTCTCGATGAAGTTGCCAGAGAATTTACCAACCTGAAAATAATCATCGGAAGCATGGGTGTTCCTTTTGTCGAGCAAACATTGGCGATGGTAGGCAGGCATAAAAACGTGTATGCGGATCTGACAATATACCCAGGCAGAGTCTGGCAAACTTACAATATGGTAGTAGCGGCATACGAGAACGGAGTTATGGATAAACTTGTATTCGGCAGCGGATTCCCGATGGCTACTTCTGGCCAGTGCATAGAAACACTGCTCGGTTTCAACATGCTTCTG
Source organism: Sedimentisphaerales bacterium (assembly GCA_016936275.1). Classification (GTDB taxonomy): domain Bacteria; phylum Planctomycetota; class Phycisphaerae; order Sedimentisphaerales; family Anaerobacaceae; genus JAFGPJ01. The sequence continues at coordinate 3,019 of JAFGPJ010000232.1, read as the reverse complement.
GCCGATACGAATTTACCGACTGTTCCGAGAGGCAATATCCGCAATATCATAGAACGCGATACGCTGGAACTGCTGGGCATAAAAGAGAAAAGCGCAGAGGCACAAGAAGAAGACGGCGAGAAAACCAAAGAGCGCACGAGCATCGTAACAAAGATAGAAAAAAGGAAGAAAGACAAGGATGACTGAGCTTCTGGAAGAGCAAAGAGAAAGCTGGGGGACACGAGGTGCTTTTATTCTGGCGGCGGTCGGATCGGCGGTCGGCCTGGGCAATCTTTGGGGATTCCCGTACAAACTGTACAGTTACGGGGGCGGAGCATTTCTGATTCCGTATATAGTCGCCCTGCTTGTGATCGGCATCCCTATTATGATCCTCGAATTCAGCATAGGCCATTACACCCAGAGGGCGGCACCCGATGCCTTCAAACGCGGCCACAGGCACTTCGAGATGGTGGGCTGGTGGGGAATCATCCTGGCGTTTGTGATTATCACATACTACCCGGTGATTCTGGCGTATTGCTTCAGCTTTCTGTGGTACAGCATCGTCGGGATCTTTGCCGGCGGAGAGCTACCCTGGGCCGGCAAAGGAATAGAAGGAGTCGAAAACGCCAATCTTTTCTTTAACGAGACGTATCTGGGCAAAATCGCCATCGAAGATGCCCGTTTCTATCTCGGTTCCATTCGATGGAACCTGGTACTGCCGCTGGCTATCACCTGGTTGACGATGTACTTCTGTATCTTCAAGGGCGTACGTCTCGTAGGTAAAATCGTCTGGCTCACGGTCCCCCTGCCCTGGCTGATGCTCGCTATTCTTGCCGTGCGAGGGCTGACACTCGAAGGCAGCATGCAGGGCCTGGCGTACTATCTCGATCCGGTATGGTCGGAACTCACAAAACCTATTACGTGGCGATATGCAATCGGACAGGTATTCTTCTCGTTAAGCCTTGCTTACGGCGTTATGATAACCTATGCCAGCTTCCTCCACAGGAAAAGCGACCTTAATAATAACGCCGCCATTATCAGCATTGCCGATTTCGCAACAAGCTTCGTAGCGGGACTCGCAGTCTTTGCTACGCTGGGAGGGATGGCTTTTGTGACTCAGCAGGCGGGCAATCCGGTCAGGGTGGAAAATGTTGCTGAAACAGGCCCTTCGCTTGCCTTTGTAGCGTTTCCTTATGCACTGGCGCAACTGCCCTACTCAGCATGGTTCAGCTTCGTCTTTTTCTTCGCACTTGTAACGCTGGGTGTGGACTCGGCCTTTTCAATGACCGAATCAATCTTAGCCAGCATCGTCGATAAGACCGGCTGGCGAAGGTGCATCGTCCTGCCGGTAATGACCCTAATTGGATTTCTGTTCGGAGTGATTTACATAACCAGGGCCGGATTCAACTGGCTCGGCGCGATTGACGGATTCGTCAACGGCACATGGGGCATCGCATTCATGGGATTGCTGGAATGTATCGTGCTGGGCTGGCTGTGGCGAATCGGAACTTTGCGCCGGCACGCAAACAGCCGGAGCGACTGGAAACTCGGCAGATGGTATGACTATCTGATACGCATGGTGATTCCCGTTGTACTCGGAGCACTTTTCTTCTGGCAGCTTTTCGACGATATAAGCGGCGGGAATTTCCTCAGAACGCCCGAAGGCCATTGGATACTACCGAACTGCGTCGGCCTGACAATCGTGGCATTGGTGCCCGTTATCGCTATAATTCTAAGCCTGATGAAGGGCTGGACGGACATTAAAGACCCGGAGCGGACCGATGAGAACCTAACTGTCGGCGGCAGGCACGAAGGAGCCATCGGGTTCTTCGCCGCGTTGGTTATTACAGGCTTACTCGTTGTCTGGCTTAAGGTCCAAATGCCGGAGTTGGCGAAAAAGGCGATCATTGGGATATCGTTAATCGGCGGCATTGCTTCAATGCTGTTGAGCAATTATGTTCTCGACAGGCACCACACATCTACGAGCCAGGCATCATGGTTTGCAAGATGGGCCGGCATAATTGCAGCGATGGATACGAGCGCATCTATTGCGATTATCCTAATTACTCTGGCTCAGGGAGCAAAGATTGAAAAAGCTGCGGTGCCCATTCGCGAAGAACTAAGCGGCGTATCCTACGTCATTCTCGCGGTCGTGTCTCTGATAATAATAGGCGGCCTCGGCTGGTGCTTCTACCGGGCCTTAACGGCAGCCGGCATAGATACGGGAACGCAACATCCCGACGAGGAATAAAAATATTTAGCCTCATGTTTTACATGGGGTTCTTTTTACGTGGGATTTTTCACGTCATTTTGGCTTAAAGCCTTTAATGCCTTTTCCGGTGTATTTTTTGCAAGCATTTTCCAGATCCACGTCGCTTATATTAGCTAACGTACAGAGCCAGGCGAGCACGTCGGCGAATTCCTCCTGTTTGTTGTCCTGGTCGTTGCCCGCCAAAGCCGTGGCAAGCTCCCCCACCTCTTCGACAAACCACATAAACGTAGCCGGAACGCCTCTTTCCCTATCCCGCTTTTCGTATTTTTCCGAAATTATTCCTTGAAATTCTTTTATCTGCATTTGATAACCTCATTCAAACCGTGAAGCCAAATATTATTACTCAACCTTTCTAATTGCAAGGACAATCCCATCTGAACAAAAAAACAAAAAACTTGATGATAAACAGGCTCGTGTATAGTACAATAAAGCTATCATAATGGGTTTGTGATAAGTTTAGTTAAGATGAAAAGGGAACTTACAAATGAACGTGCCACAACCAATTCCCTATCAAGGAAGCAAACGACGATTGGCGACAAAAATTCTTCCTCACTTCCCGAAGGATTCCTCACGTATTGTTGAACCTTTCGCAGGTTCCGCAGCTATTACAATTGCTGCGGCTACACGTCGTTTGGCCAGTAAGTTTTGGATCAATGATGCACACAGACCTTTGATAGCACTCTGGCGAGAGATCATCGAGAGACCTGACGTGATTTCTCTTGCATATGCTAAACTATGGAATTCTCAAATTGGAAATGAACGTGAGTT
>JAFGPJ010000231.1 GCA_016936275.1 Sedimentisphaerales bacterium | reverse complement strand
TTTCAACTGCGATTGAAATTTAATCTCTTGACGTTGTGAAATAACGGTCATTCCATGGTCGCCGATTGTGCCGTTAATCAGGATTTTATCTCCGACGGCGATTTTTTCGAAGCCAAGATCCACGCCCGGCAGTCTTATCCCGATTCCCGCTGTGTTGATAAAAATTTTGTCCGCGGCGCCGGCTTCAACGGTTTTCGTGTCGCCTGTAACGATATCAACGCCGACTTGGTTGGCGGTTTCACCGATGCTCGTCAGAATTTTGTCTAACAGCTCAATTTCAAAACCATCCTCGATTATCAAAGACAACGCCAAAGCAACAGGTTTCGAACCGGCTACCGCCAGATCATTAACCGTCCCGCATACAGCGAGTTTTCCGATATCACCGCCGTTAAAGAACAACGGCTTGACTACGTAGCTGTCCGTAGTGAAACAAAGAGAGCCTGAAGCCAGCTCAAGCTTTGCTGAGTCACCCAATTCGTTCAGAGCATCGTTTTTGAGGCTGGGCAGAATATGTCGGCGGATCAAATCATCCATGAGTTGTCCGCCACCGCCGTGCGCGAGTAAGATTCTATCGTGTTTGCTGGCTTTTGTCATTTGCGTCATTTATCCCGGCCGTATTTGAACCACGCTGCACAGGCGCCTTCGGAACTTACCATGCATGGGCCGACCGGTTCCTGCGGCGTACAACTTCTGCCGAACAATCCACATTCCGGCGGCTCTATCAATCCACACAAAACCTCGCCGCAGCGGCAGCCTGCGATTTCTTCGCTCGGTTCTTCAGTTATTCCGAATCGCTCGAAGGCGTCGAACCGGCTATACTCGTCTTTTAGTTTAAGCGTGCTTTTGGGAATCTTGCCCAGTCCCCGCCAGTAACCGTCCACCGGCTCAAAGCACTCGTCGGTAATCTTTTGTGCAGCAACATTACCTTTTTCAGTAACCACCGCGGAATACATCGATTTTAACTCCGCTTTGCCAGCCGAAAGCTGCCGACATATTTCACAGAGTCCTTCGATAATCTGCACCGGCTCGAATCCCGCCACAACACACGGCCGGTCGAAGTATTCCACGATCTCGGCAAAAGCCCCGTAACCGATTATCGCGCTGACATGCCCCGGACAGAGAAAGGCGTTGATATTATCGTTTTTCTCCGAAAGCAGTGCCCGCATAGCAGGCACTACCAGCTTGTGTCCGCTGAGAATACAGAAATTATAGATTGCCCCGGCGGCTGCTTCTTTCACAACGACAGCCGTGGCCGGCGTCGTAGTTTCAAAACCTACCGCCACAAAAATCACTATTTTTTCGGGATTGTCCTTAGCCAATCGCAAAGCATCTTCACTGCTCAGAACAATCTTAACGTTGGCTTTTGCCTGCTTTGTTTCAAGCGAGCCTTCTTTGCCGGGAACACGAATCATATCGCCGTAGGTGGCGATTATACAATCATCGCGGTCTGCCAATTGCAGAACTGCATCGATATAGCCCTGGTCGGTCACGCAAACCGGGCAGCCCGGCCCGGACAAAAGTTTGAGGTTCTTTGGCAGAATCGATCTTATGCCGTTGCGGAAGATAGAGACCGTGTGAGTGCCGCAAACCTCCATTATATTAATTTGCCGCCCCAAAGTTTCACAGGCGGTGTTAATATCACGCTGAGCTTTGTTGATTCTATCGAGCATAAATCTTATCCGGAAATCTTATTCTGCGTATCATCGAATTCGTCAATTTCCGCAATAAGCTGCCAGGTCTTTTTTGCTTCTTCCTCATCGACGAGCGAAATCGCAAAGCCGGCGTGGACCAACACCAAATCGCCCAATTTAGCTTCCGGTAACAGCGTCGTTTTGGCCTTGTAGCGGTTGCCCATTGCATCGACAACCGCCATATCCTGCTCTAATTCCACGATTCTTGCCGGTATTGCCAAACACATAATTCGTCTCTTATACTTCGTAACTCGTAATTCTTATTTGATCAGTTATCACCCATTCGGTGCTAATTCTATCAGATGAAGCATCTTAGGTCAATCTTCGGTTTGCTTTTGGTATATGCGGACATAGTCAACTTCGAATTTTGCCGGGAACTTCGTATTTGAAGGATCGCCTCCGGAAGTTCCGCCGATTACAAGATTCAGGATGATATAGTGCGGCTGATGAAACGGATTCTTTCTTTCATTATCCTCGTTGATAGCTTCCTTCAGATCAACCTGATTCAGAAGTAAACCGTCAACGTAGAGCTTTATGCTGTCTGCATCCCAGTCCATCCGCCAAATATGAAAATTCTCGGACCAGTTGGGATTGTTGAATTCTGTTATTGGTTTTCTACTGTCGTCCCATTTTGCCACCCATCGCTTTTCGGTGGCCCATGCGGCGTTTGCCAGAAGAACGCCCCGATAGTATTCCATAATATCAATCTCGCCGTTGCTCGGCCACTGTCCTTCGACACCTAACGTCCAGAAAGCGGGCCACAATCCGGGGCGTGTGTCGATCCGGCCGCGCATCTCGAAACGTCCGAACTTCCAGCTATGCAAGCGCCTCGTCGTAAGGCTCGAAGAAGTGTACTCAGCATATTCTCTGCTTCGCCTTGAATCTCTGCTATTGGGCCTGTAGCGAGGATTCTGTTTGCGTTCGCGCCGGCCCTCGATTATTAACATACCGTTTTCGCACCGCGCATTTTCCGGCTGGTACCACTGCAATTCCTGATTGCGAACGAAACCTTGCTCATAAGTCCAATTATTGGGATCGGGCCTGCCGTCCTTGTTGAATTCGTCCGACCAGACGAGTTTAAACTCGGTTGATGTTTTATTGTCACTAATTGAAGTCTTTTCCTGTGCAATTATTGAGTTGGCCATGAAAATCAGGCAGATAGTTGGAATAATATATGATTTATTCATACGTTGTCCTCCTTTAGTTACAAGTCATGTGGCGTAAGTTTAGCGGCAATAGACGCTTGGCCGAGAGCGATACCGCCGTCGTTGGACGGGACATTGCGGTTCAGTAATACGGAAAATCCGTCCTGTTTCAGCAGATTCACTATACGATTAATTAAATATCTGTTACAAAACACACCGCCGCTCATTGCTACAGTATTCAGTTTGGTCTCCGACCTGCAAATTACCGCGAAACCACGCAGTATTTCAGAAATAGTATTATGGAATTTTGCAGATATTACACCGGCATCGATTCCGGTTTGCACATCGCTTATAAGCTGTCTGAAGGTCTTTGCTATGCCAAACCGATGAGGTTCACCTGGTGGTGAAAAGCTTTCGATTTGATAGTAGTCATCAATATTCGGAGCGGCAACGGCTTCCAGCGCCATCGGCAACTGGGCATCGAAATGATTATAGTTTCCTAATCCGAGTATAGCTGCAACAGCATCAAAAACCCGGCCAAGGCTGGAAGTCTCAACGCAGTTAATCCCTTTTTCAAGCTGCTCGAATATCGTTTCCGGCCTGCCTTTATCCGGCTCGATTCGCTCAAGCAGCCAATCGAACTTTTCTAATGTGAATTTGCTGCCGTACGCTTTCATTAGCAAAGACAAAACAGGTCTTATTGCTTCTTTGCTCGCCTTGTCTCCGCCGGCAAGAGAATAATAAGACAGATGGCCGAACCGCTCGAACTTTTCCAGCGATGCAATCAGGCACTCACAGCCCCAGATCGCGCCGTCGGTTCCGTAGCCGGTTCCGTCCGCGGAAAGCCCGATGACCGGCCCTTCGAGGCCATGCTCAACCAGAACTGATGCGATATGTGCCCAGTGGTGCTGGACCTGGATAATATCCGCATCCGGCATCGAAAGGGCATATCGCGTGGAAACATAGCCGGGATGAAGGTCACAGACTACAATCTTCGGCTCGACTTCAAAGAGTCCCCGCAGGTGCTCAACCGAATCGATGTAGTGATGATAAACTTCCGCGTCTTCAAGGTCGCCGATATGCTCGCTGCAGATAAGCTGATTTTGCCTGGCAAAGCAAAAAGTATTTTTCAAATCCGCTCCGGCGGCAAAAATGTCTGCCCGGCAGCTTTTTTCCATAAGAATCGGAGTCGGAACATACCCCCTGGCCCTTCTTAAAAAAGCCGGCTGCTCATCCACAAAATGCAGAATCGAGTCATCGACCTGTCGGTAGATTTCCCTGTCGTGCATCAGGAAGGCGTCCGCAACGTCACCGAGTCGTTCGAGTGCCTTATCGTTTTTACAAATCAACGGCTCATCGGAAATATTGCCGCTGGTCATCACCAGCACCTTTATATTCTGAGCAAACAGAAGATAATGCAGCGGCGCATAACACAGCATAAAACCGTAAGTGCTAACACCCTCGGCGACAGATGGAGCTATCTGGCTGTCCGGTTTTTTAGGCAGCAGGACAATCGGACTTTGAGGACTGCTCAAGATCTGGCCAGCGGCCCGATCCACGAGTGCATATTCTTTTATCCGTTCAATCGAAGCTGCCATTAAAGCGAAAGGCTTATGGTCCCGTTTTTTACGCCGGCGCAATAGTTGTACGGCCTGACTGTTAAGCGCATCGACCGCTAAATGAAATCCGCCGATCCCTTTTATCGCTATAATCTTCCCGGCCATAAGCAGCTTCGCCGTTTCGGCGATTACTCTCTCTGTCTGCGTGCTGATTGATTTGCCGGTATTGTCCATAAGCAGAATTTGCGGCCCACACGCTGAGCATGCGACAGGCTGAGCATGAAACCGGCGGTCTCTTACGTCCTTATACTGGGCGGCACACTTATCGCACATCTTAAAAACCGACATCGTCGTATTCGGCCTGTCGTAGGGGATGGTCTTAACGATTGAATACCTTGGTCCGCAATTCGTGCAGTTTATAAAAGGATAGCCGTAGCGAAAATCTTCCTTGTCGGCCATTTCTGAAAGACAGTCCCGGCACGTAGCAATATCAGCGGTCACCTGTGAAAGCGGCGTACCATTCGCATCGCTCATCTCAATGACAAATTCGGTTTCGGACTCAATTACTGGTATATCGACGACTTCGCAGGATGTTATCTCTGCCAGAGGTGGTTTGTCGGCGCCGGATTGCAGCCGGGTAAGAAATTCAGATATGTTTTCCGCCTCGCCCTGCGATTCGACTGTAACACCCTTGGTATCATTATAAACAATGCCGGACAAATTCAGCGACCTTGCTATTTTATAGACGGCCGGACGAAATCCGACGCCCTGAACTCGACCGGTCATCGATATTCTTTGTCTCTTAATCAAAATGCCACCATTGTCCTTTCGACAGCTTCTGATACGCCCGCCCCCATTCGTAGTTCGTTA
>JAFGPJ010000230.1 GCA_016936275.1 Sedimentisphaerales bacterium | reverse complement strand
CCTTTTGAAGTAATCGATCATTGCTGATAGGCTGATTTTGTCGCCGGAGATTCGGCCGTCTCTGACCAGTGCCTGGGCGACGCTTTCGTACTCGTACCCGTTGTTGGCGGCGTATCCGATTGTGGTCATCTTGCCGTCGGGCAACTGGAGCTTTGCCGAGCCCTGCACGTGTGCGATATACGCTTCGAACGGGTCGCTGAGCCATGCTATTTCGTTGCCCCTGAGCATTCCAGAGCCTTCGATGACGGAGCGCGGCGGATAGGGCGTGACTGTCCCGTCGGACCTTCGCCGGCCGAGGATCTCGCCGGTCGGTTCTTTGACCAGATCGTCCGGCTGCTTATACAATGGATATTCGAAACGTTCGGTGCGAGTGAGCGAGCCGTTGAAGATCGGCGTATAGTAGCCCGTGAATAGAACCGTGCCTTGATCGTCACAACCAATCGATATATAGACGTCAAACTTCTCTCGGATGGCCTGGTTCAATTGTGGGCCGCGAAGCCCCGAATCCAGCATTTCGGCGAATGCATCCAGGCTCTCCAGAGCCTGACTGTGAGTTATTCCGCTAACGGGAAAGAATTGCTGGCTGGAAGGCTTGTTCAGATAACCCCGGCTGTGGTCGATGGCTTGGCGCAGGTCAGTCAGATTAAGACACGCCATTGTGAAATCCGGAATTTCATGTGGATTCGTTATCTTTCGCAGCGCATGCTGACCGGGCGGCAAAGGTCTGTCATAAGATGTTTCTTTGGTTTCTTTCGTGGGAGTTCTGCAGCAACACGTGAAAGCGACGACAAGTAATAATACTGAATGCAAAATCCTTTTTTTCATTCTAATCTCCAAAACTTCATCTTTTATTCGTAGTTATCGGTTATGAACATAATAAACTATCTGAATACGATTTTGCAATGAAATTTAATGCTCGTCCCAAATGCCTAAAAAAGACTTGCATTGTACCACGGCATCGTGCAGACTTTCTGTGTTGGGTTTCGTAAGGAGGCATTGATTATGGTCGACAAAAGTTTGTTCTTTGCCGGTGGGGGGACTGGTGGGCATATATATCCTGCTATCGCCGTGGCGCAGCGGATAGCTATAATTGATCCGTCAGCTAAGATACATTTTTTCTGCAGTAAGCGCGGTATTGATAAATATATTCTCGAGCAGGCCGGCTTCGAGTATACCGCTTTACCGGCCACCGGATTTTCTGTTAAGCCCAAGAAATTAATCAACTTCTGTAAATCGTTGCTTGAAAGTTATAGGATTGCAAAAAAAGCGATTTGTGTCGATTGGAATGCCGTAGTTCTAAGTGCTGGAGGTTTTGTCTCGGCGTCGGTTTGCCTGGCAGCGCATAAGCACAAGGTTCCAATTGCTCTTTTGAACGTCGACATCGTGCCCGGTAGGGCGAACAAGATAAATGCTCGCTGGGCGGACGAAATTTTCGTGCAGTTCAAAGAGACGGAGCAATATTTCGCCCGGCGGAAGAAGAAGGTTAGCGTTGTCGGCTGTCCGATGCGGAGCGGCTTCAGAACTCCGCAGCCGGACAGGGCGATAGAGCAATTAGGTCTTGACCGGTATAAGAAGATTTTGCTGATAACCGGTGCATCGAGCGGTTCTCAGAATATCAACGATACAATATGTTCGCTGCTGGATAAATTAGCAGCCTTCAACGACGACTGGCAAATAGTACATTTAGCGGGGAAGAACAATTTCGAGAAAGTCTATAGCCAATATAGAGATGCCAAAATCAGCCACAAGGTTGTAAGTTATTTCGATGATATGCCGGATTTACTTGCCGCCGCGGATCTGGTTGTAGGCAGGAGTGGGGCGGTCAGCGTAGCGGAATATGCGGCCGCGGCGGTTCCGAGTATTTGTATGCCTTACCCTTATCATAAGGACAAACATCAGTATCTTAATGCGGGCAAGCTGGTTGAGGTTGGAGCAGCGATTATTGTCGATGATCTGCCCGATGAAAAAGACAGGTCCGAATGGCTGTGGGAGGAACTGGAGAAATTGATGAAAGACCAGAAAGCCAGGCAGATAATGGAAGATGGGTGCAGAATAGCAGCGAATCTGGATGCGGACTGGAAAATTGCTGAACGGTTGCTGATAATGGCAGAAAACGCTTGACAGGCGGATTTTGAGCGATGATAATTCAGCTTTTGGCTTCTAATGAGGATGAAATACAAATCTCAAATATTATAGAAAGAGGATAAGATGAACAAAATCATTACTTCACGCCGGTATTTTCTTAAGGATTCACTGATTTTCGGAGCAGGTACATTGGTGGTCGGGCCGTTGGCAAAATGGTCACGGTCCATGGAAGTGCTGACACGGATGCGGTTCGGATTGGTCACCTATCTCTGGGGTCAGGATTGGGACCTGCCTACACTGATCGCAAACTGTGAGAAGACGGGCGTGCTGGGCGTCGAGCTGCGGACTGAGCATGCTCACGGCGTCGAATCGAATCTAAACGCCTCACAACGCCGGGAAGTAAAGAAACGTTTCGACGATAGTCCCGTAACGCTGTTGGGTCCGGGGACGAACTTCGCCTTTCATTACCCCGATCCATCAAGGCTCAGGAAAGAAATCGAGGGAGCGAAAGAATATATCAAGCTCTCGAAAGACATCGGCGGCACAGGTGTCAAAGTCAAGCCGAACGACCTGCCCAAAAACGTGCCGCAGGAGAAGACAATTGAGCAGATAGGCAAATCGCTCAATGAGTTGGGACGCTTCGGCGCTGACTATGGCCAGCAGATTCGACTGGAAGTTCACGGCGGATGTTCGAGGCTGCCGATTATAAAGGCGATTATGGACGTGGCCGACAATCCCAACGTCGGCGTCTGCTGGAACAGCAATGAGCAGGATCTGGAGGGACAAGGGCTGGAATATAACTTCAATCTGGTCAAAGATCGCTTCGGTGATACCGTCCATGTGAGGGAGCTGAACATTGGTAACTATCCTTATCAGGAGCTTATGAACCTGTTCGTAGCGATGGATTACAAAGGCTGGGTTCTGCTGGAAGCACGAACCAAACCTGATGACCGCGTCAAGGCTCTTGCCGAGCAGAGGCAAGTTTTCGAGCGAATGGTTGCAAAGGCCCAGGCTGGCAACGCATCAGGCCGGGATGGCGTCAAAATCGACGACGTTGATAATAAGCTGAGAGTTACGATAAACGGCAGGCTGTTTACCGAATACAACTACCAGGATATGCCGCGTCCCTTCTTCTATCCGGTAATCGGGCCGACAGGTGTACCGGTTACTCGCAATTGGCCCATGAAGGATATCGATCCGAATGAGGCTAAAGACCACGTCCACCATAAGAGTTTGTGGTTCACGCACGGTGAGATAAACGGAGTTGATTTCTGGGGTGAGGGCAGTGGGTCGGGCAAGGTCGTTCACGACAAATTCTTAAAGGTCAGTTCAGGCCCTGAGATGGGGGAGATTATCTCAAATAACAAATATGTTGCGAAAGACGGCAAAGTCATCTGTACAGACATGCGCACGCACAAATTTTATAATACCAAGGACGGCGAGATTATGGACTTCGAGATTAGTATCCACGCCTCAGAAGGCAAGGTAGTTATGGGCGATACGAAGGAAGGCTCAATGGCTGTTCGTTTAGCTCCGACTATGCGATTGAAAGGCAAGGTCGGCAAGGGCCATATAGTCAACAGCGAAGGCCAAACTGACGGCAGCACCTGGGGCAAACGGGCCGCATGGTGCGACTATTATGGACCGGTTGAAGGACAGGTGGTCGGCGTAGCGATATTCGACCATCCGTCAAATCCAAAGCATCCGACGTGGTGGCACGTGCGGGATTATGGGCTGTTCGCCGCTAATCCGTTCGGTGTCCACGACTTCGAGCGCAAGCCTGAGGGAACGGGTGATATTACCATCCCGGCCGGTGAGAGTCTGACGTTTAAGTATCGCTTCTATTTCCATAAGGGTGACGAAAAGCAGGGCAAAGTGGCTGAGCATTACCGTGAATATGCAGCCACAAAGTAGGTTGAATCAATGCTGGAGACTAAAACCTTTTTATCAAGTATAGGAGAAGATTATGAGTAAGCTAAGTCGTAGAGATTTTATGAAAAGTTCGGTGGCCATCGGCGCCGGCTTGGCGCTGGCGGGACCTGCCTCGCGCGTGCTGGGGGCCAACGACGACATTCGCATCGCGGTCATCGGCGTTGGGAGCCAGGGCGGTGGTCACATGGGCTATTTTAGCAAGATTCCGGGCGTGCGTCTGGTAGCCATCTGTGATGCCGACCGCGCTCACGTCGAGAACCGGGCCGCTGATTTCGAGAAAAAGAACGGTGTCAAGCTTAAGACATATACGGACATGCGTGAGCTCTTGGATAGCAAGGAAATCGACGCCGTCACCTCTGCCACGCCTAACCACTGGCACGCCCTGACTACGATATGGGCATGTCAGGCGGGTAAAGATGTCTATATTGAAAAGCCCGCTTGCCACGAGATTTGGGAAGGTCGCAAGATGGTCGAGGCCGCCCGCAAGTACAACCGGATTGTCCAGATAGGAACGCAGAAACGCTCGTCCGAAGCCCATCCGGCGGCGTTCGAGTGGATCAATGAAGGCCATATCGGCAAGATCAAATGGGTTCGCGGATTCTGCTACAAGGGCCGTGGTCCCGGCACCAACGGGATCGTCCACGGGACGAACGGACCGAAACCAGTACCCGCAGGCGTGGACTATAACATGTGGTGTGGCCCTGCGGACATGGTGCCGCTGCATCGAACCGATTTGCATTATGTGTGGCACTGGATGTGGAACACCGGTAACGGCGATATCGGCAACCAGG
>JAFGPJ010000229.1 GCA_016936275.1 Sedimentisphaerales bacterium | reverse complement strand
ATGTTTTATGTGCTGCTCAACCCTGATGTCTCTCACTTACTTTTGGATGTTACATAGTGGTTAGGTTTTATGCAAGGAGAAAATGTTCTGAATATGGTTCAGAAGGTTAATGCATCTGCTGTCGTCATTGTGAGGCCACAGGATTTGTCCGTGGCAATCTCCAGCCTGCGAACGGCTGAGATTGATTTGTTGCTCGTCCCTGAGGTACATGCTCCACCTTTTCAACTGCCAGTTGTGTTCAGATGCATCCAGTATGCTAAATATCCGGTTCGTGCCCAGATTATGGCCGCGGTTATAAGGACAACGGCGGCGACGATTCTCAACCATTTTCGTTGGCGGTTTAGTATTATTAATTCGGCGAAAATACCGCCCGAGCCGGTCAAAATGAAACCAAGGCCGGAGATTAGCGGTTCGTTTGTCAAGCCGAGATTTATAATTCTAATCCCGATAACTACGCCCGCCAGTCCGGCGAAAAAAGCGTATATGCCCAGCGGGAAAAGCTCCCATCCTCTGGCAATCGACAGAGCCGCGGCGATGAACAGGAATCCCAGCATCGCCGAAGTTTCGCCGTAAGCGATATTATACGGCTTGGGCAGCGGCCAACTGAAGGTCATCGCGAACCCGCAGATAACCGCTATCAAGCCCGGCAAAGCAAAAGCCGGCGCCCAGAATTGGTTGTTCTGCCTGTCGATATCTTTGAAGATAAACAAAGCTAAAACGAACAGGCCTGCCGACATATTAATCAGCATTAAAGTAACATAATCGATGAACATTTCACTTTTTGTCCTTAATTCGGGAAATTGAAGTTTGTCTTGATTTTATCCGTAGAGGCGAAGAAAAAAAGTGAGGAATTTGCTTAAAATTGTATAAAAAAAAGCTTATACCAGATCAGGTTGAAATCCATTTGGATAACCGGTATCAACAGATTTTAATTTTGTCAATCCGAGCGTGAACAATTCTTGAACCGGTCAAGGAGGAAACCGAAAATAAGGTCCGATTAGAGGTAGAGTTCTATTTTTTAAATAACCTCTCCGAGATTCTGTCTAAAATCGGCATCTCCCAATTCGGTGCAAAAACATTAGTCGGCATCACCTTCTTAGATACGACTTCGACTCTTGTACGCTGCTCATCTGCTCTTTCTACAAAGACGGCGACGTTCTCACCCATACTGAATAAGCTCATATCCATCCGGGCCAGGATGTAGCCTTCGTTTTTAGTCTTGCTCTCGATATTCAAGCCCACATCGTAAACGGCTCGTATGGCTGCGTCCCAGACGGTATCGAAAGATTCGTTGTAAAGACGAAAGCTGCCCGTGCCTTTTGCTACACGCGCATCATCCATGGTCGTACATCCCGCCGTGGACAGCAGAAATACAATTAGAAATGATCGAATCACAGTATCAGTTTTCATATTCAGTGTCCTTTCTCAGTCGTTTAGCAGGGGCGCTCTTGATTACCGGTCAGTCATTTTTGGTTAAGCCTTCGATGTAGCTGCCGCATTTGGGACATTCTATGAGTTCCTTTTTCGAATCTTCCGGGACATGAATTATCTCATTGCACATCGGGCATACGAGAGCGACCATAGTTCCTTCCGGATGAAGGGGAATGTCAATCAGCTTCCTGCATTTCGGGCATATCCCTTTTTTGCCGGCGTAAATCTGATCGACTCGTACGGACTGGCCGCAACTGTGGCAGTGGAATTTCATCTTGGGCGATTTATCGGGTACGAGCCTGACGCAATTGCATTTGGGGCAGTCAATTTGCCTGCCTGCGAGTTCATCGCGGACGTCGATTTCCTCACCGCATAATGTGCAGACAAACCTAATCATAACCGTTAGGCCTCCGATTCAGCCCGGAGCTAATACTTGTAGCATCTCTACATTATTAATATACACAACTGATGTCAAATTGCTATGATTTTATTTGTTGAGAAAGGTTGTACCTGGTTTGGTATATGTGGCGTTTACAGCATGGGCAAACAAGCTGCCCATCCTACCGATTTTTCGGCAAATGAGAGTGGTCGGGTTTTGTGGTAGATTATGTCGTCTGCTTTAAGGATTGTCGAGAACTCAATACGAGTCGATAAATTCTTCTGTCACTTCGAGCGGGTCGAGGCCGATTTTTTCGAATATTTCTTTTTCCATTTGAAAGATCAGCGGGTCGACTTTGGCGGTGTTGATTTTGCTTTGAGCGGCCGAACCGTGCTGGAAAACGTTCCTTTTATGGCCCTCGACGAGTCTTTCTCTTAGCGGCACGATTTTATCGTGCATCACTCTTTTGTCGGCGTAATAAAGCAGTTTTTCTTCCCAACTGTCCGGCTTTTCTTTCTCGTCCAGCAGTGCCATGTATCGGTGCCGCTTTATCGTCAAAGCAAGCGCCGGATATTTGTCCTTCAATATGTCATAAGCGACGTTTTCATGGTCTATCGACTTGTATTTTGCTCGAAGCTGTTGCCATTTTGCTTTTTCTTCTTCAGGAAGATTATGCTCAAACTTGTTGTAGTCTGATTCTTTAAAGTCATGGACCCTCAACAAATCGTGCAGCAGGCAGGCCCTTTCCAGGAGAGTGACATCGACCGCTTCGCCGTTTTCGTTGAGCCTTTGCGCCAGAAAGACGGCCAGCTTCGTCACGGCTTTGCTATGGCTTACGATGTGCGGCGGAACGTGATATTCCGCTAATATGGCAAAACATTCTTTATTACTTGGAAGACTGCAATCTTTCATCGATCAGCTCGGCGACTTTTTTTCCGGATTCAAGCATTCCGCCGAATATTGGTCCCATCCTCGGCAGGCCGTACACGGCACAAACCGACATGCCGGCAACGTAAAGGCCCGGGAATATCTCGCCGGTCTTATCGACGACGCCGGCTTCGGCGGTCTCGACGTCCATGAAGCTCTCCTGGATGCCCTGCGGCAGGAGATTCGGTTTTCTCTTGAGCAGCATGTTCACCACTTCGGCCGGATGCCCCGTCGAATCGATAACGTATTTCGAAGCGATACAGAACGGATCGACGTGCAGCTTTGCGATTGTTATGGCCGAATGATTGACGACCACGCCTTCGACGGCGTCGGATTTGATGATGACGTCTTCGGCCTCGGTCAGGTTGAATATTTCCAACCCTGCTTTCTTTGCTTTGAATGCCAAAGCGGTTGCGAATTCTATCGAGTCGTATATGTACAGGCCCTTCTGCTTTTTCGAGGTCATCTCGAACTCGTCCGGAATTTCACTGCTCTGCGTAACGACGACGTTATAGCCTGCGGCCCCGCCCCAGATTCCGCCGCCGGTAGAGAGCTTTCTTTCGAGCAGGGCGGTTTTGTATCCGGCTTTGGCAAGATAATAGCCTGCCGTCAGGCCGGCCGGCCCGGCTCCGACAATCACAACATCGTTTTCGAGATGCTCAGTAAGCTTGCGGTTATATTCGGCCGTGATGGCCCTGGAAATTTCTATCTCTATCAATTTCGTTCCCTTTCATTTATGATGAGCTTTCAGCTTGTCTGAAATATCATTCTTTGACCAAAAACAAAAAGCACCCTGCAAAAGAGTGCTTCGAAGATATTTTCAGCCTTCCTTCGCGGGCATTATCCCGAGCAGGTTCATAGGGTCATTTCTCAGCTTCAGGCCGAAACCGGCCCTTCGCTCCCCTGGCCTATCCAGATTTTTAAGAGTGGATTTTAATCTGTTGCTTCAGTCGCGGCAAGATTTTTTTCGGTTTTAGCAATAAACACTTAATCTGCTCGTTGACATAAATTATTCTTTAGCGTATCATACGAATGTTAATCATTGCATAGAAGGATGGCATAAATTATGTCAAGTAAAGGATTTACGCATCTGCATTTACACAGTCAGTATTCGCTGCTGGATGGCGCTATCAAATATGATGAGCTGCTCAAGCGTTGCAAGAAGCTTGAAATGGAAGCTGTGGCCGTTACCGACCATGGTAATATGTTCGGTGCCGTCGAGTTCTACACAAAGGCAGTTGCTGTCCATGTTAAACCAATACTCGGTATCGAGGCTTATGTTGCGCCGGGCAGCCGCTTCGACAGGACTAAAACCAACATCTCAGATGCGGCGTATCATTTGATTCTTCTGGCCGAGAACGATGTCGGTTATCAAAACCTGCTCAAGTTGGCCAGCGTCGGTTATCTTGAAGGCTTTTACTATCGGCCGAGAATCGATAAAAAAATCCTTGCTGAGCTGAACGAAGGTTTGATCTGCACCTCGGCGTGTATAAAAGGGCAGGTTGCAACTGAAATCGCCAATGGCGATGAAAAAGCGGCACGCCTTGCGGCGGAAAGTTATCTTAAAATATTCGGGCCTGAGAGGTTTTTTATCGAGATACAGAACCATGCAGATGACAATCCGAGTATCCGGGAAGGATTGATTGACCTGGCGAAGAAGATGGGCATCGGCCTGGTGGCGACAAACGACGTGCATTTCCTTGAAGAGGACGATCATGAGGCCCATAATTGCCTATGTGCCATAAGCACCGGCAAGAAATTCGATGATCCCGACCGAATGATTTATCCGTCCGACATTTATTTTAAAAGTCCCGCTGAAATGCGCAAGCTTTTTGCCGGGACGGCCGAGGCATGTGACAATACTCTTGCAATTACCGAGCGCTGCAACTTCGAGCTTGATTTGAAAACACGTCACGCGCCGCGTTTTGAGCCGCCGAATGATTTGACGCCGGAGCGATACCTTACCGATTTGTGCTATGAAGGAGCCAGAAAACGCTACGGCGAGATAACCGAGGAGGTAAAAGACAGACTCGACAGGGAGCTGAACGTCATCGAATCGAAAGGCTTCTCCAGCTATTTTTTAATCGTCTGGGATTTCTGCAGGTATGCACATGAAAACAAAATTCCCATCGGCGCCAGAGGCAGCGGCGTAGGGACACTGGTCGGGTACTGTCTCGGCCTGTGTGACGTCGATCCGATTCGCTACGATCTGCTCTTCGAGCGATTCATGGACCCGCACCGTAACGAAATGCCCGATATCGATATCGATATTTGTCAGGTTCATCGTGCAAAGATCATCGATTACGTCCGGCAGAAATACGGGCACGTCGCGCAGATTATCACGTTTGGCACGATGAAGGCCCGCGCGGTTATCCGTGACATCTGCCGGGTGCTCGGCGTGTCACTGGTCGAAGCCGACAGGCTGGCGAAGCTTGTGCCGTTCTCTCTTGATATGACGCTTGAGAAGGCGCTACAGACCGAGCCCGAGCTGGAAGCCGCCTACAAACAGAACGAAGAGATCAGAAAGGTCATCGACATCGGCAAAAAGCTCGAAGGTCTTGCTCGTCACGCCTCGGTACACGCCGCCGGCGTAGTTATTTCCGATGAGCCGCTGACTAATTTCATCCCTTTGTATAAGGCGCCAGGCTCCGATGACATTGTGACTCAGTTCGAGGGACCGACGGTCGAGAAGGTCGGCCTGCTGAAGATGGACTTTCTGGGCTTAAAGACCCTTAGTGTCCTGGAGCGGGCCTGCCAATTAGTCAAGGAAGTACATGGAAAAGAAATCGACCTTGAAAAACTCGATCTTACCGATGCGAAGGTCTTCGAACTGTTTTCGGCCGGCCGGACAAAAGGTATCTTCCAGTTCGAGTCCGGCGGGATGCAGAACCTTCTGATGAAGATGAGGCCCGACCGGATCGAAGATTTAATTGCCGCCAACGCGCTCTACCGACCGGGGCCGATGATCCTTATTCCGGATTACATCGACCGAAAGCACGGAGCCAGGTGGAGCCTGCCGCACCCGATTATGAAGGAAGTCCTTCAAGAGACTTACGGCATTATGACCTACCAGGAGCAGGTCATGCGTATTTGCAACCGCCTCGGTGACATCCCGCTGCGAGAGGCTTATACTCTTATCAAGGCCATAAGCAAAAAGAAAGCCAAGGTAATTGCGAAAGAGCGTGAACGATTTATCGTCGGTTGTGTCGATAAAGGTCTGAGCACAGAGCAGGCCGGGCAGATTTTCGAGCTGATCGAGCGGTTTGCCGGCTACGGTTTTAATAAAAGTCACTCGACCCGCTATGCATTCATTGCGTATCAAACCGCATATATGAAGGCCCATTATCCCGT
>JAFGPJ010000228.1 GCA_016936275.1 Sedimentisphaerales bacterium | reverse complement strand
TTTTTTATAAGTTTGCAGTTCATATTCTAAATGATAAGCTGTCTCACAAAGGCTGGAGTTTTCAGGCTTCAGCCTTTTTTCTTTTACACGATTTTAACTATTCAAAGCCATTCTCCGCCCATATAATCACGTTCGTTATGGAACGCCCAGCGTATAGAATAATCGACGCCAATTTCAATCGTGCCCGCGAGGCATGCCGGGTGGTAGAGGAATTCTGCCGGTTCGTTCTGAACTCGGGCCCGCTGACCGAAAGAGCCAAAAAGCTCCGGCACGAACTCTCGGCATCCATCGGCAAGCTTGACGCCGGCCGTCTCATGGCCGGCAGAGACTCGCTCGGCGATGTCGGCGCCGGTATGACGATAGAAAAGCAGCTTACCCGCGGTGATCTAAATGATTGCTTTACGGCCGGTTGCAAACGCCTGACCGAGGCCCTGCGGGCACTTGCCGAGGTCATTCGTATCGATAACGAGCCTGTTGCCGAAGTAATTGAAAGGCTGCGATTTGATACTTATGCTCTTGAGAAAGATATCGTACTTTTCAGTGATGCCTCTGCTAAATTCAAAAGTGTAAAGTTGTACATTGTCATTACGAGTAGCCTGCCGACCGAAGTCATTTCGCTGGCCTACAAATGTACTGCTGGTGGGGCCGATTGTATCCAGCTTCGGGCCAAAGACATCGACGATGACGTGCTTTTTGCTCTTGCCGTCGAGTTCGTCAAGATTTGCAGAGACGCTGGCGTAGTCAGCATTATTAATGACCGGGCTGATATAGCCGTAGTCGCGGGTGCCGACGGCGTGCATCTCGGCCAGAATGACCTGCCGGTCGAGCAGGCCCGCAGGCTGCAACTGGCCCCCTTGATTATCGGCAAGAGCACGCACTCGCTAAGACAATTACGTGCCGCCTGCAACGAAGGTCTCACTTATGTCGGCCTTGGGCCGGTCTTTGCCACACCGACCAAGCCCGGAGCGGACGCCGTCGGTTTGGAGTACGTCACCGGCGCCACACAGGAGCTTGCTGATACCGGCGTCGCTCATGTCGCAATCGGCGGGATAACGCCCAACAACGTCGAGCAAGTGCTAAACGCCGGCGCCGAAAGCATTGCCGTTTGCTCTGCTGTAACGCGTGTGAGCGACCCGGCGGCGGCCTGCCGGATTTTCAAAGAGAAGATAAAAGCTTTCAGAAAGGATTAGTTGTAATGCGCCATAGAAACACCTTTCGATTGATATTGTTCTTGTGTCTGTGCTGCGCGACAGCCGTCGCCGATGATATACTGCCGGAGAAACCGCCCGGCGAGGTTTTTCCGTTGCGGCAGGCCGATCATAAGAACACAGACTCGTTCAAACAGGGCCAGCCGATTGTCGGGACGACCTATTTTTACTGGTACGATATCGACAGCAAAAGCCACATCATCGACGGCGACGGGACGGACGCACTGACCACCCACCCGGCGGACACCGAAACAATAAGCTATAAACGGCCCGCCTGGCATAAACAGCAGCTACTCGATATGATTGACGCCGGCATTGATTTTCTAATGCCCGTATTCTGGGGTGTGCCGGGGAAATACGACGGCTGGAGCTTCGCCGGCCTGCCGCCTCTGGTCGAGGCCCATAGCAAACTGCAGGCCGAAGGCCAAAAGCCGCCGGCCATCGGCCTTTTCTACGATACTTCGATTCTCAAGTATAACAGCTTTAATAAAGACGGCTCGAGCTACCACGTCGATCTGACGACGGACTTCGGCAAAGATTGGTTTTACACGGCAATTCGCGACTTTTACAGCCTCATCCCGCCGGGCAAGTGGGCGCGCATCGACGGTGAGCCGATTATCTTCTTCTACGCCTCGGCCTTTGCCAAAGCGCAGGACCCGGCGCAGTTCGACTACGTCAAGCGAAGATTCAAGACCGACTTCGGCGTCGAACCGTTCCTCGTAAAATCGTCCGGCTGGCAAGGCAATGCCGATGCGATATATTCCTGGGGCGGCGCGGTCAGCGGTCCTCTGATATTCAGGCAGACGGCCGCTCTCGGCCCGGGCTACGACCACAGCGCCGTGCCGGGCAGGCAGCCTTTGATTGTCGAACGTCACGACGGTCAAACTTATATCGACCGCTGGCTGCAACTGCTGGCCCTGAGCGCCGAAAACCGTCCCTGGATTGTGCACGTGGAAACCTGGAACGAATGGCACGAGGGCACTGACATCGCCCAGTCGCGCGAGTACGGCCGAAGCTATATCGTGCTGACGCGCCTTTTCGCCGATATGTGGCGAGCGAAAACTGTTCTGAAAATCGCCTCGGGTTATGCCGACGCCGACAGCGTTAAATGGGAGCCGAGCAAAACGGAGGGTCTCGATATCCGCCCGAGCGGAGGCGACGGTGTCTGGAAGAAAGTCACGCTCCCCGGAGGAGATGCGGTCGTCTCGGCGGCAAGCCCTCATTCGAGCCGATACCTTTACTTCGACGCGGACGGGGCCTTCGCCTACGGCCTGTTCGACCAAACCGTTGCCGTCACTGTCACCTACCGCGATGAAGGTTGTTCGGCTTTCTGTATAGAATATGACAACACCGACCAGGCCAAAGGCCCGGTGGAAGGTGCTTTTCGTAAAGCCGGAAATATCACCATCGAGAACACGGGGCAATGGAAGACGGCCGAGTTTACGCTCCCGCAGTGCCGCTTTATGAATCGCGGCAACGACGCGGATTTTAGAATCGCCGTCCTCGGCGATAAAATGGAGCTTGCCGTCAAAAAGGTCGTGGTAAAACACACAACAATTACAGGAGACAAACAATGATGAAATCGAAACATTCGCAACATCTTTTCGCGGCACTATTGTTTGTTCTATCAATCGCTTCATGGTCTGACGCTCAGTCTTTGTGGGATTCGGCAAATCAAAATAAAGAACTCCTTAAAATTTCTACACTATTCACTGCCCAGAATGTGCGCGACCATTTGTCCGGCCAGCAGGGCATAAGCGACGCAATCGCCTGGTGCAAGAAGACCGGCGTAACGCACGTCTTTATTGAGACTTACAGAGACAACTACACAGCCGAGCGAAAGGTGCTCGAGAACGCCAAAGCTAAATTCCAGGCCGAGGGCTTCGAGGTCTCGGGCTGCGTGACTACCACCAGAATCGGCAAGAGCTCGAAGGGCTGGAACGGGATATCCTGTTACACCAATAAAGAAACCCAGGACCAGCTTCAGAAGATATTCGAGTACACCGCGTCACTGTTCGACGAGATCATGATTGACGATTTTCTTTTCACCGATTGCCAGTGCGACGAGTGCAAAAAGGCGCGCGGCGACAAATCCTGGGCCGATTACCGCTGCGATCTGATGGTCCAGGTCAGCCGGGACAGAATTTTGGCCCCGGCCAAAAAAGTCAATCCGAACGCCAGGATAATCATTAAGTATCCACAGTGGTACGAAGAATTTCACAATCGCGGCTACGAGGTTCTGCGTCAGACGGCCGACTACGACAGAATCTGGGTCGGCACTGAAACGCGCGATCCCGACAACCAGCGCTGGGGACGCAAGGCTCAGTATGAGGCCTATTACATCATGCGCTGGCTCGGCGAGATCGGCGGCGACAAAACAGGCGGCGGCTGGTTCGACCCGTACGGCACCACGGAGGACACTTACGTCGAGCAGGCCCGGCAGACCGTTCTTGCCGACGCTAAAGAGATGCTGCTGTTCTGCTACGGCTCGCTTTTAAGAGATACCGGCCCGGCCAACGTTGAGAAACTGCGCGCCGAGATCCCCGGCTTATTCAAGCTCGCCGAACTCGTGCGGGGCAAACCTGTCAAAGGTATTGCCGCGTCCAAACCGCCGAACAGTGACGCCTTCGATGAGCAATACGTTTTCGATTTCGTCGGGATGCTGGGATTGCCCCTTGTGCCCACGGCGAAGATTAATGCAAACGCCGAGGCGGCATTTTTTGCCGTCCATGCCCTCAAAGACCCGGACTTTGCCGACAAGCTCAAAAAAATGCTGACTGCCGGCAAACCCGTGCTGATAACGGACGGTTTAGCAAAGCGCCTGAAGGGTATAAATCTCGACAGCGAGAACCTAACCGTTCTGGAAGTTAACGGAAGTCCGCGAAGCCTCCTTAACCTGACCCGGCAGCAGCTCAAGCCCATCAGGGACAAGATGCTGGCCCCGTTCGGCATGAAGTTCGATGCGCCCAACAAGGTCGCTCTGTATCTGATCGGCGACAATTGCCTGATCGTCGAGAATTTCAATGACGAGCCCATCGATGCAGGCATCGAATTCTCCAAACTGATCAATGCACGCGAGACATTAGTCCTGCCGGGTGAAGGGAATGTTGACTTTTCCCAAAGCAGGTCAAAGTTGACATTCACAAAAATATCGCCGAGGACTCTGGTTGCTATCGAATACTAACCAAATTGGTCTCCCGGACGAATTCCGAAAGGTCTTAAATTGGGTTTGTTTTTTCATGCCCCGCAAGGCGGAATATTGCCATAATTTCCTTTCAATTAAGACTTTGTGTTGTTGTGTCTTGTCGAAAATTGGCTTTGTTTTTTCAAGTTAGTGTTTTGTGCAAGGTTCCAGTATTCGTCATGGCGAGGCCGATGGCCGTAGCGATCTTCTGTTTATAAAGGGAATTCAAGGTACTCCATAAAAAACACAAATTAATATAAACTACAAACAACGAGCTAATACATTCTACGACCAGGATTGCGTAAAAGTGGGGAAAATACAAAAAAATCTCCGTGAGACGGCACTTATTCCACACCGGATTCCGCAGGGCCAGTTCTTCCATATTTTCTATGAGGCTATTTGTTGCCGAACATGTTTGCCTCGGGCTGGGAAAATGGGTAAAATACTTGGCAATAACCTTGTACGAGAAGCAAGAGGCGGAAATGAAAATATGGATTTTCAGGAAATCAACAGGTTTTGTGATGAAAATATACTGAAGCCCTCGAATTCTATCCAGATGTTACTTTTTTCATTCGAAGTGCCTTATATATGTATGAGGATCTAAATAGTACGATTCTGGGAAAGGAGCCAGGAGTGGAAACAAAAAGACTTTTGCTCTTCTTGATTGCGGCCATGATATTTGTTACAGGGTGCACGAAAAAGCCAACCACCGGCGCCAAAACATCACTACACAGAGCGGCCGAGAAGGGTGATATTGAACAGGTTAAGTTACTCATTGCAAATGGTTCCAATGTTAATGCAAGGAATTCTGATAATAGAACGCCACTATATAAAGCTAATGTGGAAGTGGCCGAGTTTCTGATTGCTCATGAAGCTGATGTTAATGCTAATGATGATCATGGTGACACACCTCTCCATGAAACTGTCTC
>JAFGPJ010000227.1 GCA_016936275.1 Sedimentisphaerales bacterium | reverse complement strand
GTGTGGACTAATTCGTGTAAAATTACGTAGTCACTTAGCTCATCGGGCAGTCTTGCCAGATTTATATTCAGATTTATGTTATTTTTTGCCGAGCAACTGCCCCATTTTGTCTTCTGGTTTCTGATCGAAACTTTAGCAAATTTAAAATTGTGAATCTTCGCCAGTTCCTCAAGTCGGCTGATGATCGTATTTATAGCTTGCCGTTCGTTGGTTTCAGGCTGTGGAAGATTTATTTGAGGATTCTCAAGCTTGCTGAACCTGTGTTGGTGCTTTTTGATCCAAGGAATTTTTGAATGTAGAAACTGTTTTGCTCTATCTACGGACTGGCCTTTAGGGATGGTCAATCTGACGGTTTGATCGGCCTTTATCGTAATCCTGATACGTTTTGCTCTTTGGGATTTTACGATTGTCACCGGGCCGACGGGGGGAATTTCAACCATGGTAGAACTCATATTATTCCGGATATAAGGGCCTTTCTTAAAATCTGATTTACTCCAGTCCGACGGTAGTGCCAGTTTTGTGTGACTTCAATGCTGCGGTAAAAAGCCGGTGCCACAAAGTTGTTTCTTTGGGAGTTACGCAGCCCGAAAACCTGGTATATGGTTTTCCTTTGTCGAACTCATACAAAAATCCGGCCCACATTTGCAGGACGGCGTCGGAAAAGCCAAACTGAGAAATACTATGCGTGATGGATTTGAAAGGAACTTCCTGCCCCATATTTATCTTCTGCCACCGTTGCTCGCCGCCGGTATATTCGAGTATTTCGAGCACGTTGGCGTTATTAGTGCTGAACTTTGCACAGGCTTTGGTGCCCAAAACCTCAATATACCAGTTATTCGTCTGGCCCGGTGAAATGCGCTGTGTTCTGAGCGTAAGAGGAAATATATCGCCGGATCTGGAATCTCTGGCCTCGCAAAGCAACGTCGCGTTGTCCGGCGTTTCGCAAGGCACAGTCCCGCCTTTTCCATCAGGACGCTCCGGCATTATATTGCTCAATACGGCACGAACATTCAAAGGAATCCAGCCCGCCCTGAAGGGCACAGCACAGACATGAGGACCCAGGTCTCCCATACAGCCGTACTCACCGTTGAATTCGACCATCCGTTTCCAGTCGATCGGTTTGGCGGGATTAAGATCACTGCAGTGCAAAAAGCCGGCGTTGACCTCGATAATTCTGCCGAAAGCTTCGGTCTCTATCATCTGTCCGATTCTCTGGGCGGCGGGGAAGAACATGAACTGTGACGAACATCTTACAAATAAGTCGGGATGCCTGCCGATGCCGGCCATAATCGCATCATTTGCTTTTTTATCGATACCGAACGGCTTTTCTCCCATAAGGTGCTTGCCGGCCTTTAGGGCGGCGCAGTAAAATTCCCGATGCAGATTGTGCGGGACCGAGATATAAACCGATTCGACGTTGCGATTGTCCAGCAACTCCCTGTAATCGCTGGTGATTTGCTTGAT
Organism: Sedimentisphaerales bacterium; assembly: GCA_016936275.1. Lineage (GTDB taxonomy): Bacteria > Planctomycetota > Phycisphaerae > Sedimentisphaerales > Anaerobacaceae > JAFGPJ01. The sequence goes on along the minus strand of JAFGPJ010000227.1, from coordinate 5,034 downwards.
TGTTGGTATGTTGTTTTTGAACCAATTATCGTTGTTTGCTGATAACGTGCGATGGCAAATTGCGACGATTTCGGGGCGTACGCTTGTATCGGGCAGATGGAACCAGCGGGCAGCGGCGCTGGCAAATTCACGCCCCATCATGCCGCAGCCGATTATGCCGAAGCGTAGTGTTTTCATTTTGTGCATTCCGTCCAGCAATACAACGACATTTGTGATGCTTTCTTATAATAGATTTGGCGGTTTTAGTCAATACCGACGAATCGCTTGACTTAATAAAAGGCAGGCTGTAGCATAAAATACCACCGTAAAGCATCAATTACGGTACTTACAAGATTTATTTATGGATAGAAAAGGAGTAGTGACCAATGCATAAACAATTAAATCGTCGTGATTTCCTGCGCAGCGCGGCCTTTGGCGGCGCCGGCCTGGTTATCTTATCGGACAGCCGGTTGGTATGTGGAACTCAGGCCAATGAGAAATTGAACGTTGCCGGGGTCGGTATCGGAGGGCGCGGCGCCGCAGACGTCAATGGTGTTGGCGAAACCGAGAATATCGTTGCGTTGTGCGATGTCGATGAAAAGCATGCCGCTCAGACCTTCGAGCGATACCCACAGGCCAAACGATATAAAGACTTTCGCAAAATGCTCGATGAGATGCAGGGCAAAATCGATGCTGTCGTTGTCGGCACACCCGACCATACTCACGCTGTAGCGGGAGCAATGGCCATGAAGCTCGGCAAACACTGCTACTGTGAAAAGCCGCTGACCCATAGCGTGTACGAAGCACGGGTAATGGCGGACTTGGCTCGTGAGAAAAAGCTCGTGACACAAATGGGAACTCAGATTCACGCCGAAAGTAACTACCGTCGCGTGGTGGAGCTGGTTCAGACTGGTGCCATCGGTAAGGTGCGCGAGGTCCATGTATGGCTTGGCGCGAACTTCAATGGGCCGCCCACCCCGACGAATATGTCGCAGAAAGATGCTCCAGCCGAACGCCCCGAAGTGCCCCGGACGCTCGACTGGGACCTGTGGCTGGGGCCGGCATCCTATCGGCCTTACAGTCCGGCTTACGCCCCGTTCGGATGGCGTTACTGGTGGAACTTCGCAAACGGTCAGTTGGGCGATTTTTTCTGTCACTACTGTGACCTGGCATTTTGGGCTTTGAAACTGCGGCATCCGGTTACTGTCGAGGCCGAGGGGCCTGTTCACGCCGAGAGTGCCGCAAACTGGACCATCGCCCGTCAGGAATATCCTGCACGAGGCGACCTGCCGGCGGTCAATTTGACCTGGTACAACGGAGGCGGTTATCCGGAATTTGTCAAAGGAAATATGGCTATGCAATGGCCGAACGCCGTGCTGTTTATGGGATCAGACGGCATGCTGATTGCCGACTACGGTAAGCACCAATTGTTGCCCGAGGAGAAATTCGCCGACTTCCAGCGGCCCGATCCGTTCATTCCGGATTCTATCGGTCACCACCGCGAATGGGCCGAGGCCTGCAAGACCGGCGGGCCGACCACGTGCAATTTTGACTACTCGGGCGCGCTTACCGAGGCAGCGTTGCTCTGCAACGTTGCTCTTCGTACCGGCACGAAAATCAAATGGGACGCTCAAAACCTCAAAGCAGTCGGCTGTCCCGAAGCGGACAAGTTCATCCGGCGGCAATACAGAAAAGGCTGGACACTTTGATTCCAGGAAGGGAAAAATCATGAGTAAATCAGCACGTGTCATTTTAGTTTTGTCAGTATTGTTGTCACTACAGACAATTATTGCCGCGGAAAAGACCTTCGAAGTCGATGTCCGCACGGAAGTAAAGATTCCTATGCGTGACGGCGTCGAGCTTTCAGCGAATATTTTCCTGCCGAAGGCCGAGGGTAAATATCCCGTGATTCTAATTCGTTCGCCGTACGGCAAGGGCAATGAAAAACACGGCGATGGATTGTTTTATGCAGGCCGCGGATATGTGGTAGTCAGCCAGGACTGCCGAGGCAAGGGAAGCTCCCAGGGCCAATGGGAGCCGTTCGCCAACGAACGGAACGACGGCGTCGATACGCAAAAGTGGCTCCTGGAGCAGCCTTGGTGCAGCGGCAGCATCGGCACCGCAGGCGGCTCGTATGTGGGCTTTACTCAATGGATATCCGCCCCGAACGCCGGCGACCATCTCAAGGCAATGTTTCCGGTTGTACCGCTGGTTGATACTTATGGCGATGGCGTCTATATCGACGGGGCATTAAATTTCGCCCTGATGATGGGCTGGGGCAGTATGGTTGCTCTAAAGCCCGGTGAGCTGGTTGCTATGTTCACCTGGAAAGAGCAGGATTGGAATAAGGCCTTTAGAACACTGCCACTCAACGAATGGGACAGCGTCCTCGGTCGCAAGATCCAGTACCTGCGGGATTGGGTCGCTCATCCGCATTTCGACGAGTACTGGGCCGCTCGCGGTATACGTGGCCAGTGGCAGGATATCACGGTTCCTTCCTGCTCAGTCGGTGGCTGGTATGATATCTTTTCCAGAAGTGTCATCGAGCACGTTAACGCTGTCAGGGCCGAATCGCGCTCGCAGGATGCACGGAAGCACCAGCATCTGATAATGGGGCCATGGGCACATGGGATAAGTCAGGACGGCAAGGTGGGCGACCTGAATTTCGGCAAAGAATCTGTAATCAACCTGCGTGAGCTTCAGACGAAATGGTTCGATTACTGGCTCAGGGGCGAAAAGACGGGAGCCGATACGTGGCCGGCCTTTCGCATTTTCGTAATGGGACGCAACCAGTGGCGCGATGAGTCGCAGTGGCCGCTGGAACGAACAAAATACACACCTTACTATTTTCACAGCGAAGGAGCTGCGAACACAGTCGAAGGTGATGGGAAATTAACGACAGAAAAACCTTCCGCAGAGCCGAGCGACGAATTCGTATACGATCCGAACGACCCGATTCCCACTGCTGGCGGCTGCAACCTCGTGGGCTGTCCGGCCGGGCCGCGAGACCAGAGCGAGGTCGAGAAGAGAAACGATGTTCTTGTTTTTACCAGTGAAGTGCTAAAGAACGAGCTGGAAGTCACTGGGCCGATCAAGGTTGTTCTTTATGCCGCCAGTACGGCAAAGGATACGGACTTTACGGCAAAACTTCTGGATGTCCATCCGGATGGGTCTCCTTTCAATCTCTGTGACGGCGTCGTTCGCGCCGGTTACCGCGATTCGAAGAGTGAACCAAGCCTAATTGAGCCCGGCAAGGTTTATCGTTACGAGATCGACCTGTGGGTGACAAGCAACGCTTTTTTAGCCGGGCATAAAATCAGGGTCGAGATTTCCAGCAGCAATTTCCCACGCTTCGACAGAAATCTTAACACGGGTGAGCCGTTCGGTACCGGCACGAAGTTCATCAGGGCGACCCAAACCATTTACCACGACAAGGAGCGCCCCTCGCATATTTTGCTGCCTGTTATCGCAAATTCGAACTAACAAAGTTCGAAACAAGAAAGGAATGATATAGATGATCAATACTATTCACGCAGGAATCGGCCCCTTAAGGCAGAAGGTGCTTAGGTACGCCGCAGAGCGGGGATGTTTCAACATTGCCGGGGCAGTCGATCCCGATCCCGGCAAGGCCGGCAAAGACCTCGGTCAATTGTGCGGCATCAAGCCGCTTGGCGTCACCATCCGGGACAATCTGTCCGATGCAATCGGGGGTAAATCGGTTGAGGTGGCATTGCTCACAACGGTCAGCAGCCTCGTTGCTCTCGAAAGCCAGGTGGCTGAGCTTGCCAATGCGAAGCTCAATATCGTTTCGACGTGTGAAGAGCTTTTCTGCCCGTGGAAGACTAATCCACAAGTTGCGAAAAGAATAGATGATATATGCCGCCAGAATGGCGTAGCGAGTGTCGGTACGGGAGTCAATCCCGGCTATCTGATGGACCTGCCGCCGACGGTTCTTTCGGGTTTGTGCCAAAACGTCAAAAAGGCGGAAGTCTGGCGTGTCCAGGATGCTTCGATGCGCCGGATTCCGTTCCAGCGGAAAATCGGTGCCTGCCTGACTTTAGAGCAGTTCGAGGCCATGAGGGACGCCGGTACACTCCGGCACGTCGGATTGTCTGAATCGGTGGATTTTATCGCCGACAGGCATGGCTTTATGCTCGACAAGAGCATCGAATCCCTCGAACCAATTATCGCCGAGAGTCAGACTGATACCGGATACCAACCGATCTTTAAAGGTGTGGCGTGCGGCGTACATCAGGTCGGCAGGGGTTTCGTGGACAAGAGGGAAGTGATTGCTCTGAATTTCAGGGCGGCAGTCGGTGAGCTGGAATCCTACGACCAGGTGCATATAAACGGAGAGCCTGAGATCAAATCAAGAATTGCCGGTGGTTTCAACGGTGACATTGCAGCGTGTGCCATAACGTTGAATGCCGTCAGGTCGCTCCTTCAGGCCGGCCCCGGCCTTAAAACGATGGCCCAGATTCCACCGAACGCATATTTTAAGTGGGCTAAAATGACTAAAGTGAACTAAAGTGTGTCAATGATCCTTATAACTTTAGGCACTTTAGTCACTCTCAACTTTAGGCACTTTCCTGATGTACATCGGGAGATACAATGAATTTGGATTACGCGATTATTACCGGTTATCTGCTCCTAATCCTTTTACTGGGATTATGGAGCGGCAAAGGCATGAAAACCCTGTCGGACTTTTCCGTCTCCCACCGTTCTTACAGTTCGCTGGTGATTTTTGCCACTCTGTCGGCCTCGTTCATCGGCGGCGGATTCTCAATCGGCAACGCCGAGAAAGTATTCCGCCTGGGGATTGCCAATATAGTTGCCCTTTGGGGATTCAGCCTTAAAGAGATTCTCGTTGCTAAGCTCATCGCGCCGAGAACGGGCAATTTCCCCGGCGTGATTTCCGTCGGCGATCTTATGAACCGCGGTTATGGAAAAATCGGGAGAATCGTCTCCGGGTTCTTTTCGGTTTTTCTTTGTGCCGGGATAGTCGGCGCCCAGGTCGGGGCTATGGGCATCATCTTCAACGTGTTCCTCGACATC
>JAFGPJ010000226.1 GCA_016936275.1 Sedimentisphaerales bacterium | reverse complement strand
GCTGCTATCGAACAATTATCAGATGCTTTTGAATCTGCGCTGCGTCATTATCCCCCGGCAGTCACATCGGGCCTTGTAGAACAGCAGCGAATCTTTGCACGGTTACGTTTATGAAGGATGTTCTTTATAATAAGCAGGGCGAATAAATATAAAGAGGCAATATTGGCTTGTCTTATATTTAATTTACGCTTAACTTCCGCCGATTATGTCGCCTATTCCGCCGAGGATGGAGCCTTCTCCTTTTCGGGTTCCGCCGGCTCTTGGAGCGTGGGCGAGGATTCGGTTGCACATTCTTGAGAAGGGCAGGCTCTGGAGATAGACTTTGCCGGTCCCCCGCAGGGTGGCAAGGAACAAACCTTCGCCGCCGAAGAACATGGATTTCAGACTGCCTGCCCGCTCGATGGAATAATCAATGCCGCTCGTGAAGGCGACAATGCAGCCTGTGTCCACACGAATCGTCTGGTTATTCAGGTCGAAGGGAACGACGGTTCCGCCTGCGTGTACGAATGCCATTCCATCGCCTTCGAGTTTCTGGAGGATGAAGCCCTCGCCGCCAAAGAAGCCGGCTCCGAGCCGCCTGGTGAAAGCGATGCTGACTCTGGTGCCCTTGGCCGCACAGAGGAAGGCGTCTTTCTGACATAAAAGTGTGCCCCCGTGTTGTCGCATATCGATAGGGATAATCTGGCCCGGGTAAGGGGCGGCGAATGAGACGCGTTTCTTGCCGGGGCCGCTGTTGGTGAAATGTGTCATGAATATCGATTCGCCCGTCAGCACTCGTTTGCCGGCGCTGAGCAGCTTGCCCATGATTCCTTCGCCGGGGGTCGAGCCGTCGCCCATCTTGGCTTCGAACGTTATCCCATCGTACATATAATTCATCGCTCCGGCTTCGGCGACGACCGTTTCACCCGGATCCAGCTCGATCTCGACAATCTGCATATCGTCCCCAAGAATCTCATAATCAACTTCGTGGCACTGCATAGCTATCCCTTTCAATTTGCTAAATTCTCGATATTTCGCACTATATCTGTGCTGTCATCTGCATACTATCTTACATATTGGCTTTAGGAGCAAGCGCAATCCGATCCATCAACAAATTCTTGGCTGCTTTTAAAAAGAGGATGGAAGATAAACAAATATTGTGTCAATAACCGAGGATTGATTTTTAACAACAACTCATGTTTTAAGTGTTTATGCCATTACCGGTTCGAGAGTTTCTTCTGCTTTGGATTCACTGGCAGCCTGTTCGCCGGGCTTGAAGGGCAGAGGTTCGCTGAACTGAACGGCTACCCGGCGTATGAAGCTGTTAACGTTATCCACCCGGCAGACATAGCCCCAGCGTGTGAAGTTGGCCATGTGGAATGAATCATCTGGGCCGTAACGAGGCACGCTGAAACGGGCAGTGATGTGCTGTCCGGGATATGGACAGCCATCCTGTGCGTAACAGGTAAACGCCGCCCCCTTGCTGCAAACATCAACCATCTGCCCCTGTGTCAGAGCATGGTCGACGTTCTCGGCGTACCAGATGGGCCAATAATAACGCAATCTTTGTTCTGTTCTTCGATCACTGTTTTCGTCCATTGCCAACTCCTCGAAATATCTTACTGTTACCGGCGAATCGACAGATTTATAGGCCGACTTTACATGGCACAGCCGGGAAAATCTCGACTTATCGGATTGATAGGGACATTCGTTGCGTTTTTCGTCTGCTATTGTGAAAAAACCGCTTTAAACTTTTTTTAATTTTTTTCTTTATTCCGCTCAGATACTCCTATAACCAGAAATTAAAACGCCGAGATCGGATTCGAAATATGCAAACAAAGAGCAAAGCTTCTGTAAACTATGTCGCTTGTTTTGTTCACGCTCGGGTGTGTTTATGTGTTTGTCGTACGCGAATCAGATGTGATATAGCAAAGGTCCTTCACGAGCCTGGTGAATTCCAGGCCTCGCTGTTCGTAATTCTCGAACATATCATAGCTTGCGCAGGCCGGGCTGAGCAGTACGATGTTGCCGGAAAATGCGAATTGGTTTGCTAATTGAACAGCTTCGGCAAGAGAATCGACAAGCTTGATTTTAGTATTTATTGGTTGAAGATTGCTTCGTCTCTGTGCTTCTCGCAATGAAATTTGAGCGTTTTGTATTGCTTTATCGATTTTTGGAGATGTCTTGCCGATAAGGATCGCAGCTTTGGCTTTTTGAGCTATTTTTTCGCCGAGCTTGTCGAAAGAGATGTTCTTGTCGTAACCGCCGGCGATGATGATTATCGGCTGGTCAAAGGCATCCAGAGCGGTAATCGCTCCTTCCGGCGTGGTCGCTTTCGAATCGTTGTACCACGAGACGCCGTTTATTGTTTCGACCAATTCGAGTCGATGCGGCAACGCTTTAAATACAGGCAAACAATGTTTGATGCTGTCGTCTTCTGCACCAAAATATTTGGCAATGGCCATGGCGGCGGCAAGATTAGAGAGATTGGCCCGGCCGGGTAATGCAAAACAATTGCGAAGCTCATCGCTTACGTCGTCGGCGGAGAATTTAGTGCAAATCCTGCCTGCCCCTTGGGGGTCGGTATCGTTTTTATATTTTTCGAACCAGTCAGCGGCGATTTTGTCTTCAGCATTAAAAATAGAAACGGCAGGCCGGCCATCGTCAGGTTTCTGGTACTTGAAGATGTTCTCTTTTGCGGCACAATAATTTTCAAATGTTCCATAGCGGTCGAGGTGGTTCGGTGTCAGATTCGTCAGCAGTGCCACATCCGGCGCCTTTTTAATATCCGCCAATTGTTCGAGCTGAAAACTCGACAGTTCCAAAACAATCAAATCGTCGGGATTAATTTGGTCTAAGGCTGTTAGCAACGGCTGGTTGCCGATGTTGCCGCTCAGCCAGACGGTTTCGTTACTCGTTTTTTTAAGCAAATGGGCGGTCAGGGCGGTGGTTGTGCTTTTGCCGTTTGCACCTGTTATGCCAATTATCTTTGCCGGGCACAGTTTGAAAAAGATACTTATCTGAGACGTGACTAATCTGTTTGCCCGGCGGGCAATTTGAAGAAACTTATTGTCGCCGGGCACAGCGGGATTGACTATAACGACATCGGCCTGCTCGAAATCCGCCGGGTCGTGCGAGCCGAGATGAAATTCGATGCCGGCAAGGTCCCGGAGCCGGCTCAGCGAATCGCTCAACTCCTCGGCTGAGGCTAAATCCGTTACGATAACCTTCGCGCCGGCGCCGTGTGCGAATTTGGTGACGTCCACTCCGCCGCCAAAGCGGCCCAGGCCCATCACTAAAACAGTCTTGCCGGCAAAATCATATTTGTTGTTCTGCATCTTGTTTTATTCTCGACCGTCACGATTATTCACATAGTCTAAATAATTATGTGATACGGAGCAAATGTAATCGAAATATCGTCAGTATCGGTAATAAGAGCGAGAGAAGACGGTTTTTTGCTCCTATCTACAGCGTCGATGAGTTTGCGAGGCCGGAAACAATCTAGTTGGACTCAGAGTTTTGTCTGCATTGCGTTAGCCAAATCGACTTTTGCGTCGATAACGGCCTGCTCTATACATCTTTTCCAGTCATCGCCGAACTGGTCTTTGTATTTCGGCTTTTCATAAGCATAGATGATCGAGCGTGAGGCGTTAATCAGGGCGCCGGTTCCATCCGGTTTGCAGAATCTTACACAGTCGGCGGCCGAAGCACCCTGTGAGCCGAAGCCCGGCACCAGAAACCATATCTTTTCGTACTTCTGCCGCAAAGCGGTCGTGACGTCCGGAACGGTACCACCGACGACCATCCCCACGTTGCTGTAACCGTTCTCGCCGATTCTGCCATCTTGATTAGCGATTTGGCCGATGACTTCGGCGAGCTTTTCGTACATTTTTTGGCCGTCGGCATTTGCGAAATCCTGAATGGGCGCTGCTGATGGATTGCTTGTCCGAACCAGGACAAAGACACCTTTGCCCTGCTTGTCGGCCATCTTCGCGAATGGTTCAATGCCGTCGGTTCCCGTGTAGCCGTTGATGGTAATAGCATCCGGAGCAAGCGTATCTTCGAGACCGGCCAGTTCCGGATTTTGCAAATGGGCTGCGGCGTAAAGTTCCGCCGTGTGCCCGATATCGCCACGCTTGACATCACCGATGATTTCGATGCCCAAATCGTCAGCCTCGGTAATCAGGTTGTAGTAGGTTTCCATGCCTTCCCAGAGATATTTCTCGAAAAAGGCGATATTTATTTTCACCGCCGGCACCATCGGGGCAACAATTCGCATCGTTTGCGTGCAAAAATCGAAGATCGCATCAACCGCGGCGGCGGCATCAAATTCGTCGTTCATCTGGCGATGGCTTCTAATCGCTGACGGGAGCCTTGTATATACGGGATCCAGCCCAACAATTAAAGATGTTTTCTTGGTTCTAACTGCCTCACAGAGGCGGTCAGCAAAATGACTTGCCATTTTTTTGTCCTCATACTTAAAAAATACTTTTTACTAAACATTGCAGCTACTATAATCACAGAAATGGTTTTGGGCAAGAGAGAAATACGAAATATGGAAACAGGTTCGAAAATTCATAAGAAATCGAGACGGAGAAAACTTCTCTTCTGGCTTTTAATTGACTTAACAATCGCTGTCATTGTTATTGTTTTGCTGCTTTACAGGCCCGGCCGGTATAACCCAGTTGATTTTGATTCCTATAACTACGATAAGGGACAGGTCAGTCCGTATCTGACACACGAATTATCGCCAAATCTCTACAACAATTCACAGTGTGGCGAGCCGTTCGATCTGGTCATTACACAGGATGGAATAAACGAAATCGTTGCCGGATTGGGATGGCCTAAGTACTCCGAGGGTGTAATGTTGTACTCGCCTGCAGTGCTTTTTGTGCCGGGAACCGTTGTGCTGATGGGGACGGCTGATGTCAAGGGTGTGGAAATTGTGATAACGATTGAGCTGGAGCCGAAAATTGATGATCGGAAAATGTTGAATTTGCATGTGGCAAAAGTGAAGATTGGGGCGGTAAATGTTACGCCGCTTGCAAAGATGATAGGCAAGAAAATGTATTCTGAAAGGCTTGCAGTATTACCTGTGGATACCGAGGCTTTACAGACAAAGATAGCCGGCTCGTTACTCAACGAAGAAGTGTTCGATCCAGTTTTTAGAGTTGAAGATAATAATATGCGAATTGAGAAAATAACCATACAAAAGGAGAAACTGACCGCTCACATGGTGCCGGCTTCGTAGTTGTTCCTGTACGACGAGTTTCAAAAATGAAAAAACTGAAAAACAAACTTAAAAAACAGGTAATTCGGCAATTTGGGGCTGGTTTTCGAATATTCTCTTCTATGACATATTTTGTCGAAAAGAAGGTTATTGGTTATTTAAAAGTTATTTTATGCGGACTTTTGATGTTTTTCCAGCTGTCGTATTACTTTGAATCAGTTATTGTTAAAAATTATATAAATTTGGTAAAAAAGTTATTGCTCTTAACGGATTTGACGATTATTATAAGAAGTTTAGTTATAAGGATTAACAGCTGCCAATACTAAAACTTTGAGCTAAATAGGTGTTTGAAATGCTTTTGACAGGATTATCGAACAGTGCAAAGTAGGCGAACCATGGATGTGCACAGCCTCGTTAATGCGCATGTGGTGGCTAGGCAATCGCTGTTTCTGCTTCAATATCGGGAAACGAATGAGGTTTTATTGCCGGGTTCCCAATTGCAGGAATATTTGCAAAATCGGAGCCCCGAATGGAGGCAGATGATGTAGCGCAAAGGTGAAATATGCCTCATATTCGTTTTGGCGTGAAAGTGAGCTTCTTATCAGTGGCTCACCCGAATGAAGTGGAAACCTGGTGGTTTCCATTTTTTTTGCCTGGCAAAAGTTTTTGGTGCCGGGCAGCAAAATATTAGTCAGGAAAAAAACGATGAATCAGGAATTACTACGAATCGTTGAAAATATTGCTCGCGACAAAAATATCGATAAGGAATCGATATTTATTGACCTGGAAGAAGCAATGGTTTCGGCGGCGAGGAAGCATTTTGCCGAGCCTGAAAGTAATATAGTCGTAAATATTGACCGCAGCACCGGAGAGATTACGGCTTTTAAGGATGATGTGCAGATTGACATAAAGCAGCTCGGCCGAATACCGGCACAGACCGCCAAGCAGGTTATTATCCAGAAGATACGGGCTGATGAGAGAAGCAGTATCTATGCCGAATTCGTCCAGCGAAAAGGCGAAATCATAAGCGGCACGGTTGTGCGGTACGAAAGCGGGGCGCTGATAGTTAATCTTGATCGCTGGACCGAAGGTTTTATGCCGAAAGGCGAACAGATAATGGGACAGACGCATCGGGTGGGTGAGAGAGTTCGATGCCTGATTCTCGACGTAAAGGAAACGTCTAACCAGGTGAAAATTATTCTTTCCCGTACACACCCTGATTTTATTCGCCAGTTGTTCGGATTGGAAGTGCCGGAGATCAGCGAAAAAATTATCGAGATACGTGCACTTGCCCGAGAGGCGGGCTATCGAACGAAAGTAGCGGTGGTATCGTTCGACGAGAAGGTCGATCCGGTCGGGGCGTGTGTGGGAGTGCGGGGTAGCAGGATAAAGAACATAGTCGATGAACTCGGCGGGGAAAAAATAGATATCGTTCGATGGAATGAATCGTCCCAGGTGCTTGTATCGAATGCGTTAATGCCGGCTAAAGTAAGTGAAATAGCCTTGTGTTTCGAATTAGGGCGGGCAACGGTTGTTGTGGATGAAGAGCAGCTCAGTCTGGCTATCGGTAAGCATGGACAGAATGTACGATTGGCAGCAAGATTAACCGGCTGGGATATCGATATACTTACACCTGAGGAATATAATCGAGGAATTGAACAGTTGGCGAACTCCATAAAAGCGGTAGAAGGTGTTGATGATGCGATAGTTGACAAGCTGATTGCATTAGGTGTCATATCGGTTTCTGATTTGGAAGATGTAGGGGTAGAACCATTAGTGGACGAACTGAATATAGACTCAGACATTGCCTGCAAGCTGGTTGCTGCAGCGTCTAAGGAAGCCGAACGCATTTTAGCCGAGTCGAAACAAAACGAGGCGGAAAAAGAACTGGCCCAGCAAACTAAGACAAAAGATAACGAATAATTAATGTATCTCATTCAGGTTGTAGCACTGTAAACACGAATGAGATTGGAGATTTTTTTGGCTGCTACAAGAGTTTACATTTTAGCAAAAGAGCTTGGTGTGAAAAGCTCTGCTATCGTCAAGAAATGTCAGGATGAAGGTCTTGAAATAAAGAACCATATGTCTGTGATTTCGGCTGGACTTGCAGCGACAATACGGGAATGGTTCAGCGAAGGAGACAATATTACAACAGTCGAGACCTCCGATAAGGTTGACCTGACGAAAGTTCGAATCAAGAAGAAAGCGAAGAAAAAACCGGCGACAGAAGAAGAGGAAAAAGCCGAAGAAGCAGAAAAAACCAAAAAAGCCAAAAAGTCAAAACCTGCCACCAAACGAACCAAATCGACCGGCCAAAGGCCGGCTAAAGAAACAGAAAGTGAAGAGGAAGAAACGCCAGAGGGCGTAGAAGTGCAGTCAGGAACTGCGGTAATTGTCGATGAACCACCACTCCCGGAAGAAAAGATAATAGAAGTCCCTGAGCCCGAATCCGAGCCGGAACCGGAGCCCGAGCCTGAGCCGATTGTGCCTGCAGGGCCAATTTTGGAAAAACCTAAGCCTGCTCGATTAAGCGGGCCCCGAGTTGTTCGAGTCGAGGCGCCCGAGCCTGTCCGAAGAGCAAGACCGAAACCAAGAGCCAGGTATGATGCGCCTGTTACCGAACCCCTGATGTTTAGCCAGCAGAAACAGGAAGAATTCGCTCCAGGTCCGGTCAAAGACAAGAGACAATCAAAGCGGCATAGAGAGAGAACGCATGGACGAAGGCGAGACGACTTTGACCTGGAAACAGTCAGGAAAGCAAAGCCTGATGGCAAATGGCGACAAATAGATATTGAGGAAAGGCGGGCTCGACTTGATGCGGCCGGAGGTGAGGGACTGCGATCAAGGCCGATGCGTAAAATTGCTTCTAAGTCAAAGCAACAAGTCGCTCAGGTTGTCAGGCCGAAAAAAGCCGTTGTCAGTGAGCCGATTACGGTAAAAGATTTATCTGCAGCTCTGGCGATCAAGTCATCGGACATTATCCTCAAGCTCATGCAGCAGGGTGTAATGGCCACGGCTAATCAGGTCATCAATACTGAGGTTGCAGAGTTGGTTGCTCTTGAGTTCGAGGCCGAGCTGGTTGTAGAACATAGAATTACACTGGAACAGAAGATAAAAGAAGAATTTGAGCAGCGTGAAAGAAAGAATCTTCAGAAGCGGGCAGTAGTTGCTGCAATGCTCGGACACGTCGACCACGGCAAGACGAGCCTCCTGGATAAAATCCGGTCGACTCATATAGCGTCCGCTGAGGCGGGAGGCATTACCCAGCACATCGGAGCATCTGAGGTTACATGGGATGCGAAGAAAGTAACGTTTCTCGATACTCCCGGTCATGAGGCTTTCACGGCTATGCGAGCCCGAGGCGCCAATATGACGGATGTTGTTGTGCTGGTAGTTGCCGCTGACGATGGAGTGATGCCGCAGACCGTCGAGGCTATCGCCCACAGCAAGGCTGCAAATGTGCCGATTATTGTGGCACTGAATAAAATAGATTTACCCGGTTGCGACATAAATCGTATTTATGCTCAGTTATCTGAGCAGGAGTTGACGCCGACTGAATGGGGAGGTGAGACCGAAGTGGTCAAAACCAGCGCAACTACCGGCAAGGGAATCAATGAGCTGCTTGAATCTCTCGACTATGTAGCTGAATTGCTCGAATTCCAGGCTGATAATACGATTCCCGCAACAGGGTGGGTTGTCGAGGCAAGAATGTCGGCACAACGTGGCCCGGTGGCGACTCTGTTAATTAAGGAGGGCCAACTGAAGAAAGGCGATGTAGTACTGGCAGGCAGTGTATATGGCAGAGTAAAAATGTTGAAAAACAGCTACGGCAAAAGCATAAAGGTCGCCACAAGTTCTATGCCGGTAGAGATAACCGGCCTAAGCGATGTTCCCCAGGCGGGCGACAGATTTTACTGCTTGGATGATATTAACAGAGCAAAGGCCGCCGCAGAGGAAAACCAGGTGGATTACAGAGAGCGTTCGCTGGCTGAGCGGACTCAGGTTACTCTGGATAATTTATTCAGTCAAATAGAGGCGGGTAAAACAGAAACATTAAATCTTATCATTCGGGCGGATGTCCAGGGATCGGTCGATGTCTTAAAGAAATATTTAACCGATCTCAGCGTCGAGGAAGTAAAAATTAATATCTTGCATGCCGCTCCCGGCGGAATTACCGAGGGCGATGTTGTGCTTGCCGAAGCGTCGAATGCCATCATCATTGGTTTTAATGTGGTAGCCGATGAGCACGCGGCCAAAATTGCAGAAGCCAAAGGCGTTGAGATAAGGCTCTACAATGTCATATACCGTATAACCGAAGATTTGCAAAAATCAATGGTCGGCTTGCTTGAGCCGGAAGAGACAGAGAACACGCTTGGCAGAGTTGTTGTTAGAACTACGTTTAAGATTTCACGTATAGGTACAGTGGCCGGCTGCTATGTCAGCAGCGGAAACGCGGTTAAAAACGCAAAAATCAGACTCATACGTGATAACATTGTGCTCAAAGACAACCTAAATGTGGAATCGCTAAAGCACTTCAAGGATGATGCTCGTGAAGTCAAAGCCGGCCTCGAGTGCGGCGTTAAAATAGCTGGATTCGATGATGTAAAAGTCGACGATGTGCTTGAATTCTATGAAATCGTCAAAGTAGCAAGGACCCTTTAGAATAACAATATATTGACAATTGGCTACTAATGCAGGATGCGGGAATTTGAACTCCGAAATAATTGTCAATAGCTGATAATAAAAGTAAGTGTTCCGATGGCAACTCGAAGACAGGAAAAAGTGGCTCGCATTGTAAAAGAAGCGGTCAGCGATGCTATTATCCACCATCTTAACGACCCGCGCATTAGCGGATTCGTAAGCGTCACGAGAGTTGATATGACAGCCGATTTGCGCAATGCCAACGTATATCTCAGCATTTTTGGCAGCGACGAGGCAGGTCAAAACAAGGCTTTTACGGCTATAACACACGCGAAGAGTCGGATACAATCACTGTTGGCCGGTCAGGTACAGAGCAAATTCTGCCCTGTTTTGCATTTTTACAAGGATGAAAAGTTCAAAAAAACGCTGGAAACTTTGAACCTGATAGATCAGGCTGTTAAAGAGCTGAATGATAAGGATTCGGACTCAGAAAATGAGTTGATAAGTGAATAACTCAGGGCATATACGGATTCCGGCATATATATTAACGTGTTCATTCCGGCAGAGGTTGGCATGAAGAACAGTAAAGATTATTCTAAAAAAATACAAAAGCTATATCGCTCATTGTCTCGCAAATACCCGAAAGTGCAGAAGGTCAGCCATGAGAAAGTAATAGATGCGGTTATCTATGCTGTCTTAAGCGCCGAAATGAACGAAAAACAGGCAGATTCTGTTATGAGGAAATTCGCCGAGTATTTTGTGGACTGGAATGATTTGCGGGTTTCTCGGACGGAAGAAATTGTTGAAGTTCTGGGCAAGGACACCTCCGCTACGATGGATATAGCTTCGACAATCAGCAGAATTTTGAACAGCATATTCAACGATTACCATAAAATCAGCCTGGAATCATTGAAAAAGATCGGCAAGCGACCGGCAAAACAGGCTCTTGAAAAAATTGACGGTATTAACCGTTATGTAGTTGAGTATTGTTTGCTTACAGCACTTGGGGGGCACGCAATACCGCTTACGGACAGGATGATAAAATATCTCAGAAATAATGAGCTTGCTAATCCTGATGCTGATGACCAGCAGATAGGGGGATTTTTAGCCAAGCAGATTTCGGCCAAAAATGGCTATGAATTCTACGCCCTCTTACGGCATGAGAGCGAATCAGCCAGGGACAAAAAGAAAACGAAGGCTAAAACGACACGAAAAAAGACGAGCGAAACAAAAACACTTAGCGAGAACAAAACGAAGACTAAGACGAAGAAGAGGAGAAAAAAATAATCGAAGAAAATCGCCGGAAGAAAAATACTAAAAACGCAAAGTCTCCGGCACGGCGCATATAATTATGGAAGAACAAATACTTAAATTAGGCATTCCTGCAGGTAGTTTACAAAATGCAACGATTGAGCTTTTTGACAAAGCAGGCTTCAATATACACGATTCCGAAAGAAGTTACCTGCCTCGTATAGATGACGGGCAAATCCAGCTTATTATGCTGCGGGCACAGGAAATCAGCAGGTACGTTGAAGATGGTGTTCTTGACGCCGGAATTACCGGTTATGACTGGATAATGGAAAATGGTTCAGATGTGAAAGAAATATGTGAGCTTGCATACAGCAAAGCCACAAACAAACCCGCAAGATGGGTATTGGTTGTGCCAGAAGAATCGGATGTTAAAAGTATAGGAGATTTGTCCGGCGGAATAATTGCGACCGAGCTTGTGAATGTAACAAAGAAATATTTTGCTGGTAAAAACATCAACGTAAAAGTCGAATTTAGCTGGGGTGCGACCGAGGTTAAGGCCCGGCTGGTCGATGCGATCGTGGAGCTTACCGAGACGGGTGCATCCCTGCAGGCGAACAATCTGCGAATACTCGATACCGTGATAAGTTCTACTACAAGGTTTATAGCGAATAAGCAGACCTGGGACGACAAATTCAGACGAGAGAAAATTGAGAATATATCCATCCTTCTAAACGCGGCAATCGAAGCTCGCAGTAAAGTCGGCTTGAAGATGAACATTAAAAAAGATGCTTTGCAGTCCATTTTGGAAATATTGCCGGCCGAGAAGAGTCCGACGGTTTCTTCTCTGGCCGATCCGGATTATGTAGCGATAGAAGTGATTATCGAGGACAAAATTGAGCGGTCCCTCGTGCCGGCACTTAAACGGGCAGGTGCTTCCGGAATAATAACGTATCCTCTCAATAAGGTTATTCATTAGTAATCGCAGCTATACGAGCCATAGTTTTCTTGCCTTCTGTGTCAAATACGGTATACTTGCCGATTAAAGTCCTCTGTGACGAGGTTTAAGATGCCGTTACATTACAGGAAGTTTTATTTGTGACAAAGCAAATCGCTATTTTAGGTTCGACCGGCTCAATCGGGAGAAATGCGCTGCGAGTAATCGATTCGCTCGGGCCTCAGTATGAAGTAGCTGCTCTGAGTGCTCACAGCAGCGTGGAGCTTCTTGCCGAACAGGCCAGGCGATACAGGCCCGAATTTGTTGCTATAACAAATCCTGACTACGCCGAACGGCTTCACGAATTAATCGGCGATTTGGATATTGAAATTTTAGCTGGACCTGACGGTCTAATTAAAATTGCAGAACTTCCCCATGTGGATATTGTCCTTACCGCGGTGGTCGGTGCGGCCGGTCTGCATGCAGTTCTTGCCGCGGCTAAAAAAGGAAAAAGACTTGCCATCGCCAATAAAGAACCCCTTGTTATTGCCGGAGAGCTGCTCAGGAAAACAACGGAAGATAGCGGCAGCGTTATTTTACCGGTGGACAGCGAACATTCGGCGGTCTTCCAGGCCATGCAGTCCGGCGGCAGGGAACAGGTCAATAAAATCATCCTGACGGCTTCCGGGGGGCCTTTTCGCCAGGCGGACCCGGAGGACTTACGGAACGTAACATTGGAGCAGGCCCTTGCCCATCCTGTCTGGGATATGGGGCCGAAAATAACCATTGATTCGGCGACGATGATGAACAAGGCTTTTGAGATTATCGAGGCCCGCTGGCTTTTCGATATACCGGTGGAAAAGATTGAGGTTTTAATTCATCCGGAGTCGATAATTCACTCAATCGTAGAATTCGTCGATGGCTCGATGATTGCCCAGCTTGGCGAGCCGGACATGTGTCTTCCGATTCAATACGCACTGACCTATCCGGAGCGAGTTGCCGGGATTGCAAAAGCACTTCGCCTTGAAGATATCGGCACACTAACATTCGAAAAATCCAATCTTCAGACATTTCGTGCTCTTTCGTTAGGGTATGAGGTGGCGCAAACCGGCGGCACCGCGCCGGTTGTTTTCAATGCCGCCAATGAGACTGCTGTCGAGGAGTTCCTGGCGGGAAGAATCAAATTTGTTAATATAGTCGAGATTATCGAAAATTGCCTGAACAGGCACAATGTTAAACCAGCGGTTTGCCTCGAAGATGTTCTTGAGGCGGATGCCTGGGCAAGAAGAGAGGTTACGGAATTGGCATATAGCGTGTAAATTCTGCCCGGCCCATTGATTTTGGAGATGTTTTAATGTCGAAAGCAACAATTTTTTCCGGCAGGTATTTTCGGATGTTTTTGATGGCTGTAGTTATTGTCCC
This sequence comes from Sedimentisphaerales bacterium, assembly GCA_016936275.1. Taxonomy (GTDB): domain Bacteria; phylum Planctomycetota; class Phycisphaerae; order Sedimentisphaerales; family Anaerobacaceae; genus JAFGPJ01. The sequence continues at coordinate 8,284 of JAFGPJ010000226.1, read as the reverse complement.
GGTGGTTCTTTTGATTGCCCGGAACATCGGGTTCGTTGGCAATGCACTGCTGGTATTGCTCGGATTTGGAGCAGTGGTTATAGTCCACGAGTTCGGGCATTTCATTGTCGCCAAACTGTCCGGCATAAAGGTCGAGGCTTTTTCGTTGTTTATGCCGCCGATACTGTTGGGAGTGCAAAAAACAGAAGAAGGTGTCAAAATTCGTATATTGCCGGAGATATTGCCGAAAAAAGACGACGAATCCGGTGACGGCGCCTTGTGTTTTACCGTCGCAAGCAAATGCAAACCCAGTGAAACCGAATACCGTGTGGGTCTTATTCCTTTCGGCGGTTTCGTTAAAATGCTCGGCCAGGACGATACCGGGCCGGTTAAAACCAGTGACGATCCCCGTTCGTATGCCAACAAGCCACCTCACATTCGGGCGGCGGTTTTAGCGGCGGGAGTTACTTTTAATGTTATCAGTGCCGCTATCGTATTTATGATCGTTTTCCTGGTTGGTATAAATTTGAAGCCTGCCGTTGTCGGTGGTGTCATGCCGGATTCGCCCGCCGAGCGAGCGGGCCTTAAGGCCGGCGATGAAATTATCGAAATCAATGGCGAAAGTGAGGATCTTGATTTCGGGAATATCGCTATAGCCGCCGCCTTGTCCGGCAGGAATGAAGAAGTTCACATGAAAGTCAGGCACGAGGACGGCACCGAGAAAGATGTAACACTTCTCGCCGAGCAGATACCGGGGGAGTCGTTGCGCGGTTTTGGCATCGGCCAGGCCGAGACTCTGACGATTGCCGAGCTGACTAAAGATGATGCCGAATTATTATATGAAAAAACCGGACTACGGCCGGGTGACCGTATTACCTCCGTTAATGGCAGGCAGGTACAGACCAAGTGGCAGATGGACGAAATAGTGGAAAATGCGCTTGTTCCCGAAGTAACAATTTTGGCCGAGCGAACCGGTAAAGACAAAAAAGTAACAATGGTCGAGGCAAAAATCAAACTTGAAATGGTCCCAACCGGAGATGGGCAAATCTGCTCTATGGTCCCGCGGTTTAGAATGGACAATCTCACGGTTAAAAAGCCGCCGGTGGGAAAACCGTTCCTCGAAAGCGGAGATGTTATCCTGAAAGTAGGCGAAGCTGCATGTCCAACGTACCAGGAATTCCGGGGTACTGTGAAGGATTATGAAAACAAGGAGCTGCCGATAGAGGTCTTGCGTTCAGATCCCAATGGCATTGAAAAGCAGGTTGACATTAGTGTCATACCGAAGCGTGGGAAAGGTGATGAAGATGCGAGAATAGGGATTGCTTTTAATAAGGTTTTCGATGCCGAGCACCCGGTCGTTGCCGGGACCATTGCCGTTGAAGGCGGGCCGGCAAAACTTAAGATACCGCGAGGTGCGTCGATCACCGCCGTTGACGGGGTGCCGGTCTCAAACTTCTACGATGTAATCAGGGAAATCAGAAAATATTCCAACGAGCGTATCACCATTAATTATCGTCTCAATGAGCAGGTCGCGGGGGATGATTTCTTAGAGGTCGACAAAAGCGAAGATCTTTTCGCCGTAAAAACGATTTTAGCTGAATTTATTCCTTTCGAGGCGTTAGAAAGGACTTACAAAGCAGCCGGCCCTGTTGATGCCGTTATAATGGGATATAAAAAGACCGTTATGTTCATTGCCCAGACTTATGTGACATTGAAACGCCTGTTAGGAGGCCTTGTCAGCCCGAAAGACCTCATGGGGCCTGTTGGTATTATCACGCTTAGTTATCGCATTGTTGCCGACCAGCCGCTTGTTTACTACGTTTATTTCCTCGGCTTGATTAGCTCGGCGATTGCGGTGTTCAATTTCCTGCCGCTGCCGCCTCTTGATGGAGGATTGGTCGTGCTTTTGGTGGTCGAGAAAATCAAGGGTTCGGCATTAAGTGAGCGCGTACAGGCGATTATCGCCTATACCGGCTGGACACTGATAGGGACACTGATTCTTTATGTCACGTTTAATGATATTGTCAGAAATTTTTTCAGTTGAGTATTGGTGATTACGAGCAGGGCACGGAATGACTTTATTCCGACCGGTTAAAGGATTCCAAAGTGTCGGATTTTTTGGAGCAGATATCTTCGCAGGAGTATCACGAAAGTGTCTTTGATGCTCTTAGAGAGCAGGATGGGCAAATCTATGACCTTATAATCCGAGAGTACGAAAGGCTGCAAAACACCCTGCAGCTTATCGCAGCAGAAAATCAGTGCTCCCGAGCGGTCCTGGCTGCTCTTGGCTCAATCGTCCAGAACAAGACGACGGAAGGCTTCCCCGGTGCCCGATACCACGGGGGCTGCGAATTTGTCGACGATATCGAAATTCTTGCTGCTGCCAGGGCCAAAGAAACCTTCGGAGCACAATACGCGAACGTCCAGCCGCATTCCGGAACCGCAGCAAACCAGATTGTCCTTACCGCACTGCTTGAAGCAGGTGACAAGATACTAAGTCTCGGCCTCGATCAGGGTGGGCACGTCTCGCATGGGGACCGGGTCTCGTTTGGCGGCAAATTCTTTGAAGTTCAGAATTATTACGTTAATCGGGATACTTTTGTCCTTGATTACAATGCAATAAGAGACCAGGCAATTGAGTTCAAGCCGAAGCTGATTATCTGCGGGGCCAGCGCGTATTCGCGTGTGATAGATTTTAAGGAATTCCGCCGGATAGCAAACCAGGTCGGGGCGTATCTTCTGGCGGACATCTCGCACATCGCTGGGCTGGTGATTGCAGGCGCGCATCCATCGTCGATCGATGAAGCACATTTTACGACTACAAGCACATATAAGCCCGGAGGTCCCCGGGGCGGCCTGATTTTGATGGGCAGAGATTATGACAGCACAATCAGCGTATCGGGCAAGCAAATACCTCTGTGGAAGCACATCCAGAGGACAACATTTCCAGGCGTTCAGGGCACTCCCTATCTGAACAACGTGGCTGCCAAAGCCGTTTTCTTCAAAGAAACACTGTCCGAAGAGTATCGAGCCAGACAGTTCAAGATTGTAGAAAACGCCCAGAGCCTTTCGGATTGTCTTGTGAAGCTTGGGTATGACGTTCTCACCAGCGGCACGGACAACCATATGATGCTGGTCAACGTGGCGAATTTTCGAGAGGGCTTAACGGGCGTTATCGCACAGAAATGCCTCGAAGACTGCGGCATCGTCGTCAATATGAACAGGCTGCCTTACGACACGAAAAGCATGGCGGTCGCCAGCGGATTGAGATTGGGTACGCCGATTGTCACGAAAAATGGAATGGGTGCCGAACAGATGCAAACCATATCTGAGTTGATAGATGAAGCGTTAAATGGCGTCAAGATAGAAACGAATAGCCAGTATAGTATAGATGAATCTCTCCGCAGCGAAATAAGAAACAGAGTCAAGCAACTATGCGGCAGATTTCCTATGCGATAAACACCTGATGTGGAAAAGCGCTATTTTTTACTATCCAGGCTTCCAGCTTATCCCCAAAACCGAACGGCATACCAGACCAGTAGTAAATATTAATCAAAGCCCTTTTTAACAGAATTCGTTTGGGCATACTGTCATGACTGCTTTTCACAGATGTTGGAATTTTTTTTGAAAGCAGCCTATAAACGGCATGGATTTCAGGGATGCCGTAACTGCGGACTCGTGTATAAGATATATACTCTTTTATTCCTTTTTGCATGAACAGATTTTTCAGAGTCTTAGCAGTGAAGTAATTACAATGTCCGGGCGGGTCGACTAACCTGCCCTTTACCAGACGCAGGCGAATAGGGAGAGAGCCGTAGTTGGGGACAGTTAAATATATCATACCGCCTTCTTTTACGGCGGCCATTATATACTTTAAGTGTTCTATCGGTCTTGCTACGTGTTCCAGAGTCGATGTAGCTGTGATGATATCGAAAGAGTTTGGAGCAAGGCCTGCTTCCTCAATGCGAGGAAGAAGTGTATACCCATATTTCTGGGCGTATTCCTGTGCCCAGGGCGAAGGATCACTGCCGAAACAAACACAGCCCCTTTTTTGGAACTGCCGCAGAAGCAAGCCATTACCACAGCCGATGTCCAGGACTTTTAGCCCTTTTTTGCCTTGTGTAAGGTTCGAACTTATACGCTCGAACCAAAGAGCATCGATGCTGCTCTGGACTTCACAGTAATGGTGTTTGACGGAATCGCCGAAGTTGAAGTTTACCTGCTCGATCTGTTCGTCTGACACATCGGCGTAAACAAAGCCGCAATCGTGGCACTTCGACAGCCAATATTTTCCAACCTGGCGTTCTTTTTCGCCGGGTCCGTTACAAATTGGACATTTTTTTATTGTCATTGGATTTTGTATTCTTTTTTGAGCCTACAGCCCATGATATCTGGTACATGGCCCCGATAGCAGCCATGAGAACCAATGAAGAGAATATTATCATCGACATTAAAAGCGACTGCGATTTCTCAACACCATAAATACCTAATAGTCCTACCAGAGTGACCTCTCTTACGCCGAGATTGGCCAGGGATATAGGAATTCTTCCCATGATGGATATGGTTGCAAAAATCCAGACCAAAACGCCTGCAGGAGCGATTACATTTGCGGCTTTGGCGGACAATGCATATACAATAACACCACCTATCAAAGTATCGATAGTTGTAATTGAGGCAATCTTCAGGTGAAATCCGGCTCCTGCGGCTTGAAAAGTGGTAATCTGGTCGAGTATTACTTGGCTCTTCTGGCGTATTTTTACAGGAAAAGGTTTCAGAAAATAACTTAAACAATCGATGATTCTACCGCCTGTTCGACTATTCAGCATGAGCAGTGTAATGACTATTACAAAGGTAAGTAAAATTCCACAAATCAAAGGAAGTAGCCACTGGTTGTTTACATCTGTTTTTAAGATTAGTACGGGATTTGTAATCATTAAAGCGGCAAGCCCGAAAGCTGTAATGATGAACAGTGTTGACAGTTGGTTGTACACCATACTGCTCAAAACGTTGCTTCCCTTGCCGGAATCTTTTTTCAGAATGTACCACTTTGCTCCGGTACTCAGCAGTCCCGGTAATATCATGCTGTAAAGAGAGGTGACCACGCTTGCTTTGAATATCGTAGCGATGCTGCTCCTGCAATTCTGCTTTTTCAAAATAAGCTGCATCTTGACTGAACGAATCCAGAAAAAGAGCACGGTCAACACCCAGACGGCGATTAATAACTGCCACTTTGCTGTTTTGACGGCTTGTACAAATTGACCTATACCAATCTGGCTGAAGACCCAAACGAGCAGCCCGGTCGTAACCAGGATTCTGATAAGGAGTTTGACTAATTGTTTGCTGCGAATTGTCATGTCCGGTTTTGGATTACATCAGAAGCGGCATCTCTTTGTGTCAGTCCTGTTTTTCTCCGAGAATCAGGACCTTTCTTGAGAGGGTCAGTTGAAGTTTATATAGCTTGTGAAAAAAATTATTCTCTGGAAAGGCCCCGTTCAAGAAGCCGAAAGGCATACGGGAGATTATCGCTGAGATGAGCATGCCCGTGATTCCACTGAATGGGCCGGACAGGTAGCAGCTTTTAATATTACCAAATCCTCCGCTGATAAGAAGCTGCTTTAGTCTTCGCCTGGTCGTTACGTAGCTGTGAGAAAAGTCGCAGTTGAAAAAGTTGTGCCGGTAATTCAAATAGTCGGGCGAGCATATCACGAGCTTGCCATTCGGTTTCAGCACTTCCCTTATCTGTTGTGTAATCTGCAGGGCATCCTGCATGCTGTTCATGTGCTCCATGACGTTTATCATCACGGCAAAATCGAACTGCCTGTCCATCTCGGGCAGCGGCGGCGCCATTGCACAAACGACTTTTGCTCCTCTTTTCTCAAGCGATTCGGCCATTTGCCTGTTCGGCTCGACGGCATAATATTCGGCTCCTGCTTTTAGACAAGCATCGGCAAAAACTCCCCGCCCGGGCCCTGTTTCAAGAACGCTGTGCCCCGTTTCTATGCCGGCGTAATTGAATATTTTCCCGGCAAAGGCCTTCGATATCCAGTTGCCGGCGCTGGTAGGCTTGTCCTGATGAAAATGGTCGTAAAAATATTCCTTTGTCATAAATTCATGTCTCTAACTGCTCTTGTTTAGTACGAGCCTATTCCAAATTTGATTTCCAAGTCTTGAAGAGTGGCAGCCTCAAGCGGAGCTTGGGGATGGCTTCCAACGATTCGGCCATCCCCAAAGCCTTCGGCTTTGAGGCTGCCACCCATTCAAAGGTGACAATTTTCAAATTCATATTTGACAATCCATTAATCATCCATAGTTTTTAATGCGTAAACCACGATTATATCTGATTTTTTCAGTAATGATACTATTATCGTCCAGGGCAGCAATAGCATCCACAAAAACAGAGACTGCCTGATTCTATTGCGGTGCTTCGGATTAATATTATCGCCGAACAATGAGTATTGCAGCGAACCGCGCAGGCCCCACGGTGTTTTGTCGTATATGATTTTTGTCACCGTCAGGCCGTGCTGCTTTAAAAGCCTTTTCATCGCAGACGGCGTCCAGATGCACAAATGACGCGGGCAATCGAGATGATACCATTTATCCCTGAAGCGCTTCGCATTGAAGCTCTCAAAATTAGGAACACCAATGATACAGTGCCCGTTTGGCTTTAAAAGCTTGCTGATTCTTGCTGCCGTTGCACGAGGGTCGGGAACATGCTCTAAATACCACCATGCTGTTATGACGTCGAAAGAAGCATCCTCGAAGGGAGCTTCTGTTATCGTGCCATTGAATATGTCAAGGCCGAAAGAATTCTTTGCCGCTTCGACGGCCGCCTCGGATATATCGACGCCATAGACTTCACAGCCTTTCTCAGTTTTCACGCGATTCAAAAAAGCTCCGGCGCCACAGCCGATGTCAAGGACACGGCTATTTTGATCGAGCCGGCTATAAATGGAGTTTATGATTTTTACGTTTGTTACCCACTTGACCAAATGTGCAATCACCGGCATCTTTATCAACCGGTTATACAGAGAACGGATTCCTGCTGCTGTGCCCTTTGTCGCAGTCAAATGTGGGGCATAGTCCGAGGGATATAGTTTACCGATGTCTTCCGGCACGATTTGCGGATTCATATAGACAAGACCGCACTCGGAGCAGCGGACATAGCTGAACGTCCCTTCAATTCCGTGCAGCCGGTCTGTTGCCTCGAAAAGAAATGTCGAGTCTTCGCTGCCGCACAAGTTACAAGGTATTGTTTCGGTTCTAATCATAACTAATCACCACGGCAGCTTTTTTGCTCTTGCATAATTATGCAGCCTGGCGACAAGATTTCCTGCCGGAAGACAAGTCAGAATTAATCCGCCCCAGTTCTCACAAGAAAAAGGATATAGTTTTACTGCTTTACAATAGTATTTTCTTGCCCGCCTTACGTTTCCGTCCGCGGCCAGCCAGAACGCGGTCAGAAAATATGAGCGTGAATACCGTTTTACTATTTTTTTCCCGATTTCGGACTCTAAAGAGGGATATTTTCGCAGAATACGTTTTAACGCCGCCCTGGTTTTGGCGTAGCTTTTGACCTTGTTGGCTTGTTTCGACGTGCTGGTCTGGTGTCTTCGCCAGCAGCCCAATGGTGCGGGATCGTAATGGACTTTGCTGATATGGGCGACCTCGATCCATTTCATATAGTCGCTGATCGGGCCCGGCTTTTCAAAAGGTCCGGTTTTTCGAAGAACTTCGGCACGAACCATCACTGTAATCATCGGTGTAAAGCAGTAGTGCATCGCGAGCATTTGGGCGACGTCGCCGGGCACGACCGGATATACGTCACTGAATTTTCCGATTTGTTCGCCTTTCGAATCGATGATAAGGGCATCGGCGTAAACCAGTCCCAGCTCGGCATCGCCATCGAGCAGAGCGACCTGTTTTGCGAACCGCTCTGGCAAAACCATATCGTCGCTGTCGACAAAACAGATGTATTTGCCTTTTGCCATGTCTATGCCGCGATTGCGGGCTGCAACTACACCCTGATTTTCCTGAGTATGAATTTGCGCCCGCGATAGCGCATTTTTCGCCGCATCGACGGTTTTGTCCGAGCTGCCGTCATCGACCATAATGATTTCGAAGTCCCCAAAAGTCTGCTCTTCGAGACTTCTGAGGGTCTCGGCGATATAGTCCTGATGGTTGTAAGATGCGATTATAACCGACAGTTTCGGCTGCACTGTAATTCTCCGTCACGTTATAATTTTCCGATACTGCTCTATGTAGCTCTCGGCTATGTTTGCCCAGTTGAATTTCTCCGCGTGTTTTC
>JAFGPJ010000225.1 GCA_016936275.1 Sedimentisphaerales bacterium | reverse complement strand
TTGACATCGAGCCGGTGCGCCGATTGGCTGAGATAGCAGCAGATATTTTAGGCCCCGAGCGAGTGCTCGTTCGCTGGCAAAAGTATCTGGAAAATCCAACTGAGATGAAAAACCTCTCACGAGTCGAGCTTGAGCAGCAATATATCAATGCAATGAAGGATTATCCGTGTCGTTTCACCGGTCGCGCCGCTGGGAAACTGGCTGGACTGGTCGCATCGAAACCCATCGAAAGTCTTGCCGGGATGAATTGCGGAGCGGTTTTTCTCGGCGCCAAAGGCGTTCACATCGACCCTTACGGCAACGTATTCAGCGGCACGTGCAGCGGCATCATCGTCGGCAATATTAACCAATCACCGCTCGAAGATATCTGGAAGCAGTTCGATCCTCGTTGTAGTGGTCTTATCGGCACGCTATTTAATAAAGGGCCTTCCGGCTTGCTCGCCGAGGCCGAAAAGCTGGGATATGAAAGGCTGGAATATTACGCCGGCAAATGCCATCTATGTACCAGCATCCGGCAGTTTTTCTTCGATAAAGGCCTTGAAAAGCTTATAGTTGGTCCTTCAGAATGTTACGTTAAAATATCATCGACCTGATGGTGGCGGGGCAAAACTCATACTACTATTAAGGCATCGCGGCGGCTTCGATTTCGAACAGCAGGTCGGGACGGCAGATGTCGCAAATGACCGTTATCCAGGGCCAGTTGAGACCACCTTTTATAGAATTGAACAATTGCTCTACCTCGATTGTCTTGCAGTAGGCGATCACGTATACCAGGTCTTTTTCGCTGGCCTGCATTTCCGCTAAGACAGCTCGAACATTCTCTATTGTTGCGTTTATCTGACCCGCTGCATCGCCGATGTGTGTAGTTGCTCCGCCGGCATCTATTGAAGCAGTTCCGGAGACAAATACGGTTTGACCCGCCGGCATGATTGACTTTGAGGCTCGTGAAAAGGCTGAGCCGTAATTCAGGGCACAATGTTGTTTGCCGGTAACCTGCAGATACTCTGTGCAGTCGGCCGGCTCAAGGACCGCTACCAGATCCATCGCACAATGGCCGCCATTATCCGGGCCAAGCCCGATTCCCGTGCTGGCGGGCATTGACTGGCGGGTTCCGTCACCAATAAGCCCTCGCTCGGTGAAAAAGTCATTTCTAACCTTATTAAAATTGTCGTACCACGAAAGAATGTCCTTTAACCACATCCACGTTCGCGGCACAGAAAGGAAATCGGCGCCGAATTGTTTTAGTACCGATTCGCCCTTTTCCATCATAATCCGAGCCTGTTCGGTATTACTTCCGGCATGAGGTGCTGAAATGCCCGAAAGCGTAAGAATCGTGCAGCCGGGGGTGCGAAGAATCCGGCCGCAGCCGGTTTGATCCAGACTGACAACTTCCGGCTTATTGTTAGTGCTGATAGCGTGGACCTGCACGCCGGCAATCGGTCCGGATGAACCTTCTGCCGCCACTAAAAAGCTCGGAGCGACTCCATCATCAAGCTCGCCGTAGGCTTCAGAGCGCGCCTGACGGATAGTATCGGTTGCTGGTAGAGTAGAAAAAACACGTTCCTGAAGAATATAGGCTTCTTTCGAGTGCAGAGTGTCCCGGATACCGGAAAAAATCTCCCGGGCCTGGTCATGCAACGATACAGCTTGCCCAGGCGTAGCGGAAATATAGATTTCAGTTGCTGAGTCTGACTCAACGCTACGTATTTCAAAGTTTGCGGTCATTTCTGAGCCTATTATCCTCTACGTCGATATTCTTCTATAAACTATCCATCTTAACTATTTTTAGCAGAAAAATCAAGTTTAAAACCAGCTCTAATAGAAAAAGCTTCTACCGGATGAATTTTCATTGTTCATTGTTTATTTTTGCAGAATTCCAGCAATTTGTTAATTTCCTGTACGAGCTTTGCATTACCGGTGGCATTCGCGCAATTAAGTGCCTTTTCAGCCGACAGCACTGCTTGGCTGAATCGTTGTGTTTCGGCATAACTTAAGGCCAGCCTATAATGGGCCGAGGCGTTTTTAGGATCGAGTCGTACGACCTCGGCAAAATGAGGAATAGCTTCTTCGGGCCTTTTAGCGAAAGAAAACGCCAAAGCAAGGTTATAGTGCATGCCGAAGAGATTGTACTGTTTGTCAAGACCGTTGGGCATACCCCGTAAAGCCACTGATAGGTGTTCGATGGCCTGGTCAAATTGTCTCTGGTGCAGCAGCGCCATACCCAAATCGTGGTGTATGCGGGGATCGTTCGGATTAGCTTTCAGAGCCTGGTTATAGTGTGACATTCCCTCTTCATACATCTGCCTGGCGTTATACATTAGAAAGCCAAGTCTGAGGCGGGCTTCGGCGTTGTTGGGATTCAGCTCCAGCGCGTTTTTGTATTCCTGGATTGCGTTGTCCGTATCGCCGGCTTTGAAAAACTCGTTGCCGGCTCTTACGAAAGAATAATCATTTAAGAAATCTTCACGGATTTTCCGGATTGCGGTGGCTTTGAGATTGACAAATTCGGGGATGTTAGCAGCTCTGTCAGGATTAGTGAAATGTTCCAGCAGGACTGCAGGGGTGCTGTTTCCATGATCATCGATGTGGGTCAGGCATAGCTGCGTATAATCCGAATAGGCTTTTGATGAAAACACGAGCCAACTGCCGTTAGGCGAGAAGCTGTGCCATGAGTTCATCCGGCTTGTATTACAACGCAATTTTCTGGCCTTGCCTCCCCCGGCCGGTATGATGTAAAGCTCGCTGTCGGGCTGGAGCAGCATATAGCTTTTGGCCTTGCAAAAGACAATCCATTTTCCGTCCGGCGAGTATTTCGCGAAGTAGTTGCTCACACCGTTGTTGGAGGCTCCCTCGATTGGCTCTGGTTTGCCGCCCTTTCCTTCATTGAACGGCATTCTGTATAAGTCGAATAAAAATGGTTTTCCGTCCTCGGTGAATTCCTTACATTCTTCCCGTGTCAGAAGCACTTTACCTTTGCCTTCGGTGTCCTTTAGGTCGTAGGCTTGTGCTCTTGCAAAAATGATATACTTGCCATCTGGGCTCCAAGTTGGATTGCTCTGGACGTATTGCGGGTCGTCGGCACCAGGTAGTGAATCAAATGTATTAGCCTGCCTGTTGTATGTACAAAGGATGCCTTTGACGGGGAAGAAAAGCTGAGAGAAAGCCAGAGGCGGCATCGGGACGAAGACGGACTTGTCCTTAACTGTGCTGATTACATATCTGCCGTCTGGAGAGACTTGAGAGAGCAGGCCGAAGGTCTGTTCCCCATCTTCTTTTTTGTAGTCGTTCCATGTAATAATATCGCTTGTGGCGAGGGTCATTTCTTCTGCCGTGCGCGTTATGACGTATGAGCCTTTGCTGTTCGCGTAGTCCACGTCCATGGCAAGGATATCACCTTGTTCGGAAAAAGAGTGACAGTTTCCACAAACCGGCAAATTCTGCAGAACAACCGGAGGCTGCTGCGGCGAGGAGATGTCCCCGAAACGCCATCGGATCTGAGAAGGATCTTTGACGGCGTCGACAAACGGCAGGTTCACTTCCCGGTAGAATATAGGAGCGCCGACTTGGTCTTTGGATGTTCTGATTTTGATTCGATCCGACGAGACGATTTTGGCAGATGATTTCCGATTAACGCCCAAAATAGTCACCAGGGCATCCTTTTCCAAAGACCGATTTTTTATAACCTGCCATTGCTGGTTCTCGGGGGCCCACCTGGGCTCATTACTGAGGACATTTATCCGGTCCTCGTCGTCCTGAAAATCGATGCTGATGAGCCATGTTTCAGAGCCGGCGTTGTCGTTCCAGCAGAATGTGGGAGGCACGATTTCCGGCGGGAAAAGCGTCTGATCCAGCGGGTAGTTAATTGTCAATTTGCTATAACCAGCGTCGTCCTGATAATGTGCTAATATATCTTCCGGTCGGAGTAGGCGGTCTTTAGACGTGCTGAGTAAGACTATCGCAACAACGATTGCTGTTGCGATGATACCGGCAACCAGATATTTGACCGATTTGCGCATCGATTCTCTTATCGTTCAAAAGCCGTTAGTTATTTTGCTCGAAACATACGTCGTTTTACGCAAATCGAGCAAACAACGTATTTTACATATCGTAGATAAGAAAATCAAGCTTAAGCCCAAAGCTGAGTTTGCTCACAAATAAGGCTCTAAGGCATAAAATGCCGTATTATCGGCCCTTGGTGGTGCTTCCTTTCGTATTTTGAATGTTTGCTGTTCGTTATGGAAAAAAATAAAAAAAGGACAAAATTGTAACAGAATGGTAACATTGAGACTGCATAATTGCTCCTGTAAAGATGATTGTTTTTTTGTTAATCTATTTGAAAGGAGCACGATTATGGAAAAGTTCAAGAGCATTAAAATCATGTTGTTTTTAGCTGTTGCTCTGATTTCGCCGGCGGCTCTTGCCAAATCTGCAAGCGTGTTGCTGCAGGAAGGCCTGTACGCCGAGGAGGTCGACGGCAACCTCGATGCGGCGATCAGTATCTATGCGCAAATCATCAAAGACGATTCGGCGCAAAGGTCTCATGTAGCACAGGCCCTGTATCACCAGGGAATGTGTTACATGAAAAAGCAGCAGGAGCAAGAAGCAAAGCTGGCTTTTGAGAAGCTGGTCACTGAGTATAGCGACCAGACAAACATCGTCAGCAAGGCCAAGCCGTTCCTGCAGGAGTTGAGCAATGCCGATCCGGCAGCTTTGATGCCGCCTGACACCTTAGTCTATTTTGAAATAGGCAGCCCCGGCAAACAAATCGATACCATTCTTAATATGCTCAAAGGCACTCCGCTCGAAAATCCTCTTGCTGCGATCGGTCGCGGGCAACAAGGCGGTGTATCACCAGGAGATATAGTGGGTGGTTTTCTGAATCCCAGCACGATGGCTGAATTTAAAAAGATACGCGGTGCTGGTGTAGGTATCACCGGTATTGCTCCGGAGGATCCACCAGTAATCGTAGTACTGTTTCCCGGCAAAAGCGATGCTCTGCGTGGATTGCTCTTTGGGGCTCTTGCTTTTGTAGGTAAGCCCATTGAAGCCGTCGAAGGGATGCAGATGGTCGAGTTCACCGACGGAGGAGGCGCTGCCTATGATGATAATGTGGTCATCCTGGCCAGTCCGCCGGCGTACACGGCGGGGCAATTGACGTGGTGCGTGAAGCAGTACAAGGGCGTTACGAAGGAGCCGACACTCTCTTCGAGCAATAAGTCCTTTGCCAAGATCAACAAGAAGGATCGTCAGGAGAATGCCTTTACTGTTTGGGCCAATTTCGATCAGTTGTACACAGCTCTAACGAAAACGTTTCCGGAAGGCCAGATGCCCCAGGAGATCCTTCATATGAACCATCTTGCCGATTTTGGAAATATGGATGATTTAATCGCTTCCTTAATGCTTAGGGAAGACGGGATTGCTTTGGAAGCTAATGTCAGTTTTAAGGACGGTTACAATGGTCTTGGGTATAATATGTTTCGCACTCCGAAGCTCGACAAAGCAGCTTTCGAGGCGGTCCCTTCCGAGGCGATTGTCCTACTCAGCGTTGCGTTGAATGGAGCGGACAGCCCTCAGAACCAGATGATACGCCAGCATATTCAAAATGCATCGGGCTTGGAGATAGGAGGTGATATCTTTGTCAATATCGAGCAGATTACTTTATTTGTCATGCCCTCTGGTGTTACATCTATAAACGCTTCTTCGGGTATCCCGCCGTTCATTGGCTCTACTGGATTTGTACTGACGAGTGAGAATCCACGGCAGACTCGTCAGATCCTGACTGGATTGTTGACGGCGACCAATCTGATAGCGAACCAGACCGGAGATGATTCTGAAGCGAATGTCGGCAGATACCAGTTTGAACTTGTCAATAAGCTACAACTCCACTGTTATACGAACCAGGAGAAAAAAACAACGGTTCTTTCGTTGAATCCGGGCGTTATCGAGGCTTCTGCTTCAGCACTCGGAACACGCCGATCCGTAAATTCCGGTGGGTCGTTAAAAGACGCTGTGAATAAATTGTCACCGGGAGCAAGCAAACTTGCGCTGATTAATGTTGGCGGGGCTATACAAGCCGGGGGACCATTGCTTCTCTCAGGTATGGACGAGCCCGGAGATGATGTTAAAGAGCTGGTTGCCCAGGTGGTAAAGAGCTGCGAGAAAACCACCGTACAGTTACGCACACAAGAAGAATCTGGTAACTTCAATATACGTGCCGAAATACGCGACCTTCCGCCTGTAAGCGAACTCTTCGGGCCGATGATGCAGTTGTCCCAGATGGTCTCCGAGGCGAGAGGCCGGATGTGGGCCCAACAAAGAGAAACCGGTGTTCCAGCCAATGTTAGAAAAGCAAGCCGGCCTGTCGTGATCGACGGAAAAGCCGAAGCTCTCTGGTCCGAGGCCCGCGAGTATAAGATCGGCAACGTGATATATTCGCCGATCTCGTCCGACGGAGACTTTTCGGCTTCTTACAAGACCTTATGGGACGCACAAAACCTTTACGTGCTTGTTGACGTGACGGATGACAGCCTTAAAAACGATTCGGATGACTTCTGGCAGGATGACGCGGTTGAATTGTTTATAGACGCCGACAACAGCAAATCGGGCGGCTACGGCGACAACGACTATCAATTTCACTTCGGTTGGGCTGAGGCAAATCCCAGCATGGGAGAATCCCAGCACAACCGAACCGAGGGTGTGGAATATGCTGTTGGACGTGCAGATGCCGGCTATCGGGTTGAAATAAAGTTTCCATGGACCACACTCGGAGTAAAACCATCTGCTGGGGCGAAGATTGGTCTGGACGTGCATGTCAACGATGACGACGATGGCGGCGATCGCGACATAAAGCTGGCCTGGCATGGAAAAGAAGACAACGCCTGGCAGACGCCGCGGGCCTTCGGGACTGCGGAACTGGCCGGCCTGATTGGCTGGTGGAAACTCGACGAGACCAGCGGTCGGGATGTCGAGGATGCTTCCGGTAACGGCAATATCGGCAAGATACTTAATGGACAGCCGCGATGGCAACCCTCTGGCGGCAAGATAGGCGGGGCGCTTCTTTTCGACGGAAAAGGCGACTGGGTACATGTGGCGAACGAGTCGAACTTTGATTGCACTTCAGAAGTGACCGTTGCGGCATGGATTAAGGTCAACCGTTTCGACAAGGAGTGGCAGGCAATCGTGACAAAAGGCGACAGTGCATGGAGGATACAACGCTACCAGGGCGAAGACAGTATTGAGTTTGCATGTTCCGGATTGAAGATTCCAAGCGACAGTCCGTACGGGGGACTGTATGGCGCAAAGAGCGTAAACGATGGAAAATGGCACCATGTCGCCGGTGTGTATAATGGCGAAAAAATGATCCTGTATGTTGACGGCAGAGAAGATGTTTCTCAACCGGCATCCGGCCCAATAGGCAACAACGACCAACCGGTCTATATTGGAGAAAATGCAGAAATGACGGGGCGACTCTGGAACGGTTTAATTGATGATGTTCGAGTTTACAATTACGCTCTTGATCAGGCCACAATCGCCGCTCTTTACAATGAAGGCAAATAGTACGTGAAAGCCACAGGCAAAATCACAGCAGGTCAAAATCAATTACGGTGGGTTGTGCTGCTGCTCGCGATAGCGGTAATATTGCCCACCGTTTGCCTGCTGTGGTTTATGAGCCACGCCGTCCGGAACGAACGTCTTGCCGTCAAGCAAAAGCTGACTGATGTCTACCAGCAGCGGCTGGACAGCCTGAGCCAAAGACTTGATAAGCTATGGTCGGATCGTATCAACGCGGTCGGCTCCAAAGCGGCGGGGCATGGGGATGCTGAGATATTTGGATTATTTGCCGGCCGGGACATCGGTGAAAACGGCTTGAAACTTTGTGACGCGGCGATTGTTTATGACAGTAATGACAAGCTTATCTATCCTGTCACCGCCGGTTATGAGGATGCGAGTCAACTGCCGGACGAGTTTAACAAAGCTTGGAGGGCTGAATTTATCGAAGAGGATTTTGTCCGGGCGACGGGATTATATGAACAGATTGCCGATACCTCGGCTGAGGATTATGTCCGCAATTCTGCGCTGATGGGCAAGGTCCGTTGTTTGAGGAAATCCGGGGACATTGAGAAGGCTGTCTCTCAATGTGGTGACCTAGCCTATCGTCAAAGTCAGGAAGGTGTCAGCTCATCTTCCGTTTCCCTGATTGCTCGGGCGAGAGTTTTGCTCGTAGATATGAAAGCCCAAACCGAAGATGGCCTGGGCCGGTCCGACGTGCAGAAGTTGATTGATTCGGCTGTTAATTACACCCCTGGCGGGGGTTCCGATTTCCTGCCGATGCCGTCGGAGACCCGTATCTTCTTGCTCCGTAAAGCGCTTGAGGTTGTAGAAAATGGCCAATGGGCTGAGGAATTTGGTCCGGAAGTTCTCAAGGCAAAAGAGCTGCTTTCAACCGAAGAATTAGCAGCAGCCTTCTTAAACAAGTACAACAGTGCTTTGGTAGCCGAGTCCTGGTCTGAAGATAATGCACTAAGGTTAATTTCGTCGCTGCGTGTGCTTTTGAAAACTATTGAAGGAGTTGAGTGGAGCTATTCGGACTTTGCCGAACAGCTAAGACGGCAGATATCCATTGTGTTGGATTCATATCAGACCAAACAGGCCGCAGCGCTGGCCGCTGCGTCAAAGCAGTCTGCGCTGGCGGAGCTGCTTGAGTCCTGGCCCGAAGATAGTTTTCGCAGGCTGGACATGCCGCAAGAGGTTTTCGGAGTCCATCGTACCATTGGGGACAGGACATACATACTGTTGCGCGCGGCCGAAGCGCTTAGGTCGGACTTCGACCTCTGTTCGGACGGCCTCGAAGAGCTTGGTGTTTCCTGCAGAATAATGGACGGCTCCGGTAAGTGCGTTTCGGGCTTGGAAGCTCCCGAAGAAGCCGCTTTTTTGCATGCCCCACTGGGAAAATTCTTTCCAGGCTGGCGGGCTGAGGTTCATTTTAGCGATGTTGATATTTTTGAAAAAACAGCCAATAGACAAAAAGCGATATACATCTGGGCCGGATTACTTGCCATTGCTGTGATGGTGGCTGCCGGATTGCTGACGGCGCAGGCGATAGGAAAACAAATCAAGATAAACAAGCTGAAAAACGATTTCATTGCTACGGTTTCGCACGAATTAAAGACGCCCTTGGCGTCGATGCGGGTTTTGGTCGATACACTGCTGGAGGGCAGCTATCGAGACCAGCAGCAGGTTACCGAATATCTGGAGCTGGTTTCAAAGGAGAATGAAAGGCTGACGGGATTAATTGACAATTTCCTGACTTTTTCGAGGATGGAGCGAAACAAGCAGGCATTCGCGATGACCAGAACGAGTCCTGCTGCAATTGCACGTGATGCCGCCGAGGCGGTCAAGACAAAATTCAGCAAGGGCCAATGCAGCTTTAAGGTAAATATTCCTGATGATTTGCCTTATGTGACGGCCGACCGCGATGCAATGGTGACGGTGCTTGTAAATCTGCTGGACAATGCTTACAAATACTCTTATGATGATAAGCGGATTGAATTGAGTGTTTCTTCAGAAGACGGTTTGGTATGTTTCAGCGTTTCAGATAATGGCGCCGGCATATCTCGCCGGTCGGTTAAAAAGATATTCAACAGGTTTTACCAGGTTGACCGCAGTCTTGCACGACGTGCCGAAGGTTGCGGGCTCGGGCTTAGTATAGCGAAATTTATTGTGGATGCTCACAAAGGAACGATTTCCGTTGATAGCAAACCCGGTGAAGGCAGTGCTTTTACCGTGAGATTGCCTACCGGTAATTAGGGGCCGGCCAAAAGGATTACTATAATGAAAAGTGTGCTGATTATTGAAGACAATCCGGCGATGCTCCGCGGACTGGAGGACAACTTCGATCTCAAGGGATATCGCGTCAAGACCGCCCGCGACGGCGAGCAGGGTCTTAAAGCAGCACTTATGGGAGAGCACGACCTTATCATTCTCGATATTATGCTGCCCAAAGTCAATGGCTACGAGATATGCAGTCAAATCCGCAAGAAGAATCTCGATATGCCGATAATCATGCTGACCGCCAAAGACACCGAATCCGACGTTGTGATGGGGCTGAATCTCGGCGCCGACGACTATGTCACCAAGCCTTTCAGCATAAAAGAGCTGCTGGCCCGTGCCGAGGCTTTTATGAGGCGCAGGGGCGGCGAGGAGCCGGACGTTTATGAGTTCGGCGACTGCCGGCTCGATATCGTCAACGAGACTTTAACTCGCAGCGGAAAACCGGTCAAGCTCAGCCCCGGCCAGTTCAAGATGCTTCGCCTGTTCCTCAAAAGGGCCGATTGCACCCTGACATGTGACGAAATACGCAGTGCCGTATGGGGCCATTCGCATTTTGTCACATTGAAAGATATCGACGAGGCCGTCAGTACTTTGCAGGGCATAATAGAGCCGGACCCCGGCGATCCTGTGTTCATACACAGAATAATAGACATCGGTTATAAATTTAAGCATCCGGAGCCAGATGGAAACAGTCCTGATAGTTGAAGACGACCCGACTATGCTGCGGGGCCTTAAAGACAACTTCGAGTTTAAGGGCTACCGCGTGGTGACTGCAGCCGATGGGGAGGAGGGCCTGAATGCCGCGCTCAATGAAAAGCCCGATCTGATTATTCTCGATATTATGCTGCCGAAAATAAACGGCTACGAAGTGTGCAGACTAATCCGCAAGGAAGAGCTCGATATGCCCATAATCATGCTGACCGCCAAGGGCGAGGAGTCGGACATTGTGCTGGGGCTGAATCTCGGGGCAGACGATTATGTCACCAAGCCCTTCAGCATAAAAGAGCTCCTCGCCCGTGCCGCGGCCTTTTTACGGCGAAGCAAACAAGCCGAGCAGGATGTTTACGAGTTTGGGGATTTTCGTCTCGATATACCAGCCAGAAAATTGACATGCAAAGGCGATGAAATCAAGCTCTCGCCGAAGGAGTTCAAGCTGCTGGAGCTTTTCCTCAAAAAACCCGGCCGGGCTCTTACTCGTAATGATATACTAAACGCCGTCTGGGGCTACGATTGCTATGTCGGCCCCCGCAGCATAGACCGCTTCGTCACAACATTAAGAAACAAAATCGAGCCCGATCCACACAACCCAATCTTCATTCACACAATCCGTGAAATCGGCTACAAATTCGAACCACCTGAGCCGAACGCTTAGAATGATCCTTCTCCACAATTCTTGTGTTTAGTCTCTTAAAAAAAGTATATCTTTACTGCTTTGCTGCTTTTATGGCATCGGTAAGTTTTAGTGTGCCCTCGTAGAGGCTTCGGCCGATGATGGCGGCTTCGGGCTTGAATTCGGCCAGCTTTTTGATGTCTTCTACGGTGTTTACACCGCCGGAGGCGATTATGGGGACATTGACCGCCTCTACGAGCGATTTTGTTCGCTCGAAGTTCGGGCCTGACATCATGCCGTCTTTGGCTATGTCGGTGTAAATAATTGCCGCTAAAGGCAATTTCGCCGTCTCAGCAGCAAATTCCAGCAGAGTCAGGGAACTATTCTGTGTCCAGCCGTGCGTGGCGACTTTCGAGCCTTTGGCGTCGAGGCCTAGCACGATTTTGCCGCTGAACTTGTTTGTCGTTTCGCTGAACCACTCGAAGTCCTGCACGGCTTTTGTACCGATGATGACCCTGTTGACGCCTATATCAAGCAGTTTTTTTATGGAAGCTTCGTCACGCAGCCCACCGCCGACCTCTATGTTCAGGATTCCAAGTGCTGTTATGGCTGATATTGTCTCTGTATTAACCGGCCGGCCGAGTTTGGCGCCGTCCAAATCGACAATGTGCAGCCACTTTGCCCCGTCGGCGCTGAATTCCTTCGCCTGCTCGACGGGATTGTCACGGTAGTTTATCTGCTGGTCATACTGGCCCTGGATAAGTCTTACGCATTTTCCGTCCCTAAGGTCGATGGCCGGTATAATATACATCTGCTCTCCTTCAAAGGTCGTGTTGTCTATCAGGTCTTGTCACCAACCAGCGGGCGAATTTTATCCACTGTTAAATAAATCAGGTGCCGGACTTTTCCATCATAATCTTTGGCTTTCGAATGTTGCTGCTTAATTTGCTTTATCCGCTCTTCGTCTTTTTCCTCGCCGGTTTTGGTCAGGTGCAGTCTTTTGCCGGCATATCCTTCGCCCTGTTCCACGAACATATACGCGGCCTTGGGATTGGACTGGATGTTCGAGTAGCTCAGCTTATCCAGCATACTAAAGGCTATTGTTTTCTCATCTATAATATATGGCCGGGAATAAACGGCGATATCGACATTGCCGTCTGAATCGCTTGTCGCCAGCACTCCCATGCCTTTGATGTTTTCAAAATATTCAGCAAGGCTCATAATCTTCTCCTAACTTGTAATATCAATCAAAGCTTGTTTTACATTAGTATACTTAAAAACGAAACCTGTGTTCAATAATCGTTTTGGCAAAACCTTTTGCCCGGCCAGGAGCATCTCGTCGGCCATCTCGCCGAATGCCAGTCTGGCGGCAAAGGCCGGGGCGTTGAACCAGACCGGCCGGTGCATCACTTTTCCGAGAATCTTGCTGAATTCCTTCATTGTGACAGGCTCTGGTGCCGTGAGATTAAAAGGGCCTTTCAGAGATTCATTTTCCATAAGGAATTTTATTGCTGCAACTTCATCGTCAAGATGTATCCACGAGAACCATTGTCTGCCGCTGCCGAGGTATCCGCCGAAATAAAATCGAAACGGCGTTGCCATCTTGGGGAAAGCTCCTCCATCCCGGCCGAGGACGACTCCCGTGCG
>JAFGPJ010000224.1 GCA_016936275.1 Sedimentisphaerales bacterium | reverse complement strand
CTCGGGCGGTGGGCCGTAATAAGCGACGCCCTGACCGAGTGAAATCGTGCCGGGATTGCTGCGAATCAGCTCGCCGACCACCGGGATGATAGGCGACTGCACGGATTGCATCCGGAGACTGTCGTACATCGATTGTAACCTCTGCCGTTAGACTGTATAGGTCGAAGCCGCAGTGGTTCCGCCCCGGCCTGTCCAGTTCGTATGGAAGAATTCGCCCCGCGGCTTATCGACACGCTCGTATGTGTGGGCGCCGAAATAATCGCGCTGGGCCTGCAGGAGATTGGCCGGCAGGCGCTCGTGGCGGTATCCGTCATAGAAGGCCAAAGCCGAGCTTATCGACGGGATGGGAATACCCTGCTTGACCGCGGTTGTAACGACTCGGCGCCATGATTTTTGGGCTTGTTTTACGGCCTTTTTGAAGAACGGGTCGAGCAGCAGGTTCTCAAGCTTTGGTTTGGTGGTGTAGGCTTCTTTTATCTTGCCTAAAAAGACTGAGCGGATTATGCAGCCGCCCCGCCACATCAGGGCGATGCCGCCGTAGTTCAGGTTCCATTTGTGTTCTGCCGCTGCGGCACGCATTAGCTGGTAGCCCTGTGCGTAGCTGACGATTTTGGAAGCGTAGAGGGCCTGGCGCAGGTCATCGAGAAATTTGTCTTTATCGCCTCTGAATTTGGCCCTGGGGCCTTTGAGTGCTTTGGATGCTTTGATTCGCTCCTCTTTGAGCGCAGATAAGCAGCGTGCAAATACGGCCTCGCCGATTAGAGTCAAAGGCTGGCCCTGATTCAGCGCCTCGATGGCGGTCCATTTGCCGGTGCCTTTCTGGCCTGCGGTGTCGAGGATAAGGTCGATTACTTCGTTGCCGTCATCGTCTTTATAGCCGAGAATGTCCCGCGTTATTTCGATCAGATAGGAATCGAGCTCACCCTTGTTCCACTCGGCGAAGCAATCATGCATCTCCTGGTTCGTCATGCCGAGACCTTCTTTCATCATCTGGTAGGTCTCGCAGATCATTTGCATATCGCCGTATTCGATGCCGTTGTGGACCATTTTAACGAAGTGTCCGGCACCGTTTTCGCCGACCCAGTCACAGCACGGCTCGCCGTCGGCTGTCTTTGCGGCTATTTTCTGGAAGATGGGCTTGACATGCTCCCATGCAGGCGGCGAGCCGCCCGGCATTATCGACGGGCCACGAAGTGCGCCTTCTTCGCCGCCGGAGACGCCGGTACCGATGTAAAGTTTCCCCTTGCTTTCGACGTATTCGGTGCGTCGTATTGTATCCGGGAAATGCGAGTTTCCGCCGTCGATGATGATGTCGCCGTCCTCAAGATGGGGCAGCACCTTATCGATGAAGGCATCGACCGCCGCTCCGGCCTTGACCATAAGCATGACCTTACGGGGCGTCTTGAGGTTCTCGACAAATTCATCTATCGTGTGACAGCCAATGATGTTTTTACCTTTTGCCCGGCCGTTGATAAAGTTGTCTACCTTCGATACGGTCCTGTTAAAGCAGGCCACCGTAAAACCCTTGCTTTCCATGTTCAGAATCAGATTTTCCCCCATTACTGCCAGGCCGATTAGGCCGATATCAGCTTGTTCCATTTTGTAACCTCATAAAAATTCTTATCAGATATTCAGAATTATAGTTCGCTGCTGGTGACTGCAATCATATCAACAGCATACAAATTGACGAACTTAACTATTAAGTATCAGAGGGATCTTTTACTCCGATATTTTCCATCTGTCGAATCAGAACAGCAAGCTGTTCTGTACATAAGGACCAAAGGCGTTCATACTTGATTGTGCCGTATTCATGATAAATAATGTTTCTCAGGGCAATAATAGCTTTCCAGGGAATTTCTGGGATGGTATCGCGAAATTCCTGGGAAACCCGTTTTGCAGCCTCTCCGATGATTTCCAAATTTCGTTCGACGGCGTTGCGGAGCATTCGATCCATCATAAATTGGTCGAATCGCTTTTCTTGGGTAAATTCTATAGTTACGCGAGCGGCATCCAGCATATCCCACAACCGGGCCATATCATCCTCGTTAAGCTGCATAGACCACCTCATAAGTGCTGAGAATCCGGCGTTTGCGCCAGGGATTTCGCAGGGCTTCCTTCTCGACCAAATCTACAGGGCGACCGAAGAGAGCTTCAAGTTGTTCTTTCATCTCCATTAAGTCCAGAAGGCTCCATGGCGCTGCCGGGTCGAAGCTGACCAGGACGTCCACATCGCTCGATGGCGAAAAATCGTCCCGCAGGATGGAGCCGAACAGCGAGAGTTCCATGACCTTCCATTTTCGACAAAGCTCGGCGAGCTGGCCTTCTGATATCTCTATTCCATGATAATTCATTGTTTTTGCCCGATAGGCTCATTCTTTCGGTATCGTTGGAATAAATCCGTTGGATAATCTATGCAGGACTTCACCTGCGTGTCGGACGACAAGGATTCCTTCGTCTTGCCTATTCTCATAATCGGCTATATTTATATCATCAGGATTCAGATAGTCAAGGTTTACTTTTTCGCAGCGCTGTTTGCTTATGCTTGTGGCGAGCACGACATTGACTCGCGGTTTTTCTACGCCGTCGATGTAAGTGCCGATGCCTTTGACATGGGTCGAATGGGCGATGACTCCTCTTGGAACTCCTGCGAACCGCTCCATCCGCTTGAGGAAATAGTCGCGGGTATGATAGCCGATTTTGTCAAGCCATTTGCCGTGTGTGTATGAAATCTCGGTTATGTGTGGGGCATAGATTATCAGCGTTGCGCCGTCGGCGAGGATCGGCTCGAGCTTATACATGACCTTGCCGGCTGTCCAGATATCATCGTACATTTCGGGGCAGATGCCGAGAATTGTATTATATGACTTGTCCATGTATTTGATATGCACCTGTTCGGACAAATCCGCTGCTTTTTCCCATGCCTGGAGGGTGTCCCCGATAAAGATACCTTTCAGCTCGTTCTCCAGTGCAACGATTGCAAACAGATTATGAAGAACCTTGACAAACGAGGCTGCTTTTTCGACTACCTTTCGCGTCGGCGTCCATTTGTTGCCGTTAATTACGGGATTTGTTATCACGCCGCCCAGCCAGTGGAAAAAGTGGATAATATCATCGCCGGCGATGCCGGGGAAGATGTACTTATGCCCGCCGGAAAAGCCAACGACTTCGTGTGGAAAAACAGGACCTAAGATGAAAAATTCATCGTACTCGAAGAGCATTTTGTTTATTGCCACGTCAACTTCTTCAGCAAACAAACCGTCGCTTATCTGCTCGATTTCGTCGGCGGAGATTTTGCCGATGGAAGTGAACGTTTCAGGTTTTTCCCATTCGTGGTTGAAGAATTTTACCTTTGAGTATTTGTTCTTTCGCTCCTCAGGAGTCATGCTGAGCCTGGCGCAAATCTGCTGCTCACTCATCGGCTGATGAGTGCCCAGAGCTACCAGGCAATCGACCGACTTTGCTTTTGGCCCGAGGAACTCGTAGATGATTTTGAATATGTCGCCGGTTGGTCCCGACCGGGTATTGTCGGGAATTAGCAGCAGGATTCGCTTGCCGGCATAATCGTTCTGTGAGAAGAACTCACCGGCCGCCTCACACGCCTGCTCGAAATCGACGCGGGCCTCTTTATTTTGTCGCTCTATTACCATTATTGGGCCATTCATGTAAAAATTCGCAATTATAAGCACATCTTCGTACTGTTATTATACGCATGTCTGCCGGCGATCGTTCTGTGCATGACGAATCAGACTCCGCTGAAAGCCGAGAATCCGCCGTCCACGGGTACGACTATGCCGGTGACAAATTTCGCCGCATCGCTCAGAAGCCACATTGCGGTCCCGATTAACTCTTCCGGCTCGCCGAATCTGCCCATCGGCGTATGGTCGATAATTGTTTTGCCGCGTGCCGTTAAATCGCCTGTTTTCTCGTCGGTCAGCAGGAACCGGTTCTGTTCTGTCAGGAAGAATCCCGGCGCTAACGCGTTGACGCGGATGTCTTTGGAGTAGTTCTGGCAAAAGTGGACCGCCAGCCATTGCGTGAAGTTGCTGACCGCCGCCTTTGCCGCCGAGTAGCCGGGGATTTTCGTAAGGGGGCACAATGCGCTCATGCTGGAAATATTCAGAATAACCCCGCCGCCGTTTTCGGCCATTTCCTTGCCGAATACCTGGCAAGGCAGAAAAGTTCCGATGAAATTCAGGTTGAAAACGAACTGCAAAGCTTCGCTCGGTAAATCGAAAAAGGACAGATCGGGGGAAGTCGTAGCTTCTTTTTTATTTCCCCCGGCCCCGTTAATCAGGATGTCGATTTTGCCGAACTCGGCATTGATTTGCTTTTTAGCCGATTCCAGACTCTTCTTATCCAGCACATTGCACTTAGCGGCGATGGCCTGTCCGCCGGCCGATTGAATCTCGTCGGCAACCTCCGCCGCGGCGACTTCCAGTAAATCCAGAACGGCGATTTTCGCCCCCTCTTGGCCCAGCGCCGCTGCCATCGTTCCGCATAGAACGCCGCCGCCCCCGGTAATTGCGATTGTCTTGTCTTTCAAGTCGAATAAATCATTCATTATACCATCCTTAATTTCATTCAAATCTTGATAAAATCACAGGCTTAAGGCAAAATATACAACGATTAGATTGATAATTCAACAGTTTTAAGTTCGCTGACAGCCGGCATGGAATTCCGGAAGGATAATGAATGGCAAACTATATTATTGCACGTTTTGATGAGATTGATGCTGTTAAATGCCCGTGCGGTTTTGCTCAAAGGGCGTTTGCTGTGCCGGACAACTCCACCGCCACAATGCACATTGTAGATATTCAGGCCGACTCGCGGGTGCATTATCATAAAAAGCTGACCGAAATATACCTCATTCTTGAAGGCTCCGGCCAGATGGAGCTGGACGGCGAAAAAATCCCGGTCGAGCCGTTTACCGCTATCTTTATCAGGCCCGGCTGCCGCCACCGGGCCGTAGGAAACATGAGAATCGTCAACGTCTGCATCCCGCCCTTCGATGCAAAAGACGAGTGGTTTGATTAGAACAAATTGCCTGATTATGGTATAATGCAAGTATGATACGCAAAACCGTAAAGAAACATAATTTAGATAACTTCTCGGAAATCAAAGAGAATCTTGAGTACTGGCTTAGCCGGCCTCCCGATGAACGCCTGGCTGCGGTCGACGCTCTCAGACGCGAATATTATGGAGATTCACACCGACTTCAAAGAGTTGTTAGAGTTATTCAACAGGCACAAAGTTGAATACCTCATCGTTGGCGGTTACGCCTTAGCCTTTCATGGCGCCCCACGTTTTACAGGCGATATCGACCTGTTCGTCAGGCCTGTCATTGAAAACGCCAGGAAAATTCTTGCCGCTCTGGATGAATTCGGTTTCGGCTCGCTCGACCTGTCTGAAGACGATTTTACCACACCGGGACGAGTCATCCAGCTTGGCGTTCCTCCCATACGCATCGATATCATTACAAGAGTCAGCGGAGTTTCATGGGAAAAAGCTAACTTAGGTAAAGTTCCCGGCCGATACGATCAAACGCCTGTGTTTTTCATCAGCAGGGAGGATTTTATAACCAATAAAAAGGCAACCGGAAGAAAGAAAGACGCCGCCGACATCGAAGCCCTCGGTGAACAGTAGTAAAAATATTTCATTAAGTCACTACAATTTATAACTCGAATTGAGTGAAATATCATTTGCTGCGAATTTTATTGACAAATCCCCATTTTTAGTTTAATATATTGTTTGGGTATAATTGATAATCCCGGCAGGAGATGTGATGAAGATTTCGATAATTGTGCTGCTTTGTTTAATGACATTCATGGTGGGGTGTACTCAATTACATAATCCAGCGTCTTCCTTGTGGAAAGAGCGGCAGATGGATGACAATCGTAGAATATATGGGAATCCATATGAAAATCCCGACCGACTGCAGAGCGTTTGGCTGTCAACCCCTTATTAAAACTTAGCCGTACTTTATCTTTCAATTATTAGCAACAAATCTGAACCATTGAATCCTCAATTTCAAACGAAGATGCCTGCTCACTAATCAATGTTTCCACTTTACAAGCCGCGAAGCGAGTGGTATTATACCCCGCATAAATGCCGATGTAGCTCAATGGTAGAGCACAGCTTTCGTAAAGCTGGGGTTGAGGGTTCGACTCCCTCCATCGGCTTTATTGAAGTAGTATTAATATTTATTCTTAGTTTTCTTGTGTCATTAGGCGACACATCTACAGAAGCCGAAGAAATTCAGTGACGGCTGTATCGGAATATGACGACAGCCCAAAAGGCACAGCGTGTATTCAGCGCTTATCGCATGGGAAAAATGCTAAGTATGGCTGCTATCCGCATGAATCATCTCAATGCCTTCGAGGAGCAGATATGGCATATTTGGGCTAGAAACCATCTCGGTGATGAGCTTTACGAAAAGTTTTGTAAGGCAAGAAATCGAAACGATAGAAAATAATCAGGAGCTGAATATGGGCAATGCTGATAAGGCAGCAGCGATGTTTAAGGAGGGTTTTTCGTGTTCGCAGGCGGTGCTTGCAACGTACTGCGAACAGTTCGGATTGGATAAAAAGCGGGCATATCAAATAAGTTGCGGTTTTGGCGGTGGGATGCACCTGGACCAGATCTGCGGGGCAGTAACTGGAGCGTTGATGGTCATCGGATTGAAATACGGCAGGACAAGAGCAGATGACCGCCAAGCCAAGATGAAAACAGCCGGGATGGTAGTGGAGTTTGCAAAAAAGTTCAAGGCGCGCCACGGCTCTATCGGCTGTACGGAGCTTATCGGCTGCGATATCAGCACCATAAAAGGTTACGAAGAGGCGAAAAAGAAAGATTTATTCAAACAGATTTGCCCTAAATACGTAGTATCGGCAGCAGAGATTTTAGACGAGATGCTTTGATGTGTGAGACGCATAACAAAAAATTCGAAAAACTAAAAAAGATCCTCAAAGAGCTGGAAAGTGTTGTTGTTGCTTACTCCGGCGGGGTGGATAGTACATTTCTTCTTAAATCGGCGGTTGATACGCTTGGAGTGGATAATGTCCTGGCTTGCATGAGTGTAGGGCCTTCCGAGCCCAGCAATATGTTTGATAGGGCGATTGAATTTGCCAAGAGCATCGGCGTTGAATTTCAGACAGTTGATGCTAATGAGATGAATGATCCGAATTTTACTGCTAATAAAGCTGACCGCTGCTTTCATTGCAAATCGCACCTTTGCAAAACCTTGCTGGACGTGGCGAAACAGCGTGGTTTCGATAATGTGATATTCGGCGCGAACTTCGATGATCTTGATGATTTTCGGCCGGGCAACCGTGCGATGAAGGCCTTCGGCATCCGCTCACCGCTGGCTGAAGCTCTGCTTACGAAGAATGACATTAGAAAATTGAGCAGGCAGATGGGGCTTCCTACTGCGGACCAGCCTGCCTCGCCGTGCCTGGCTTCGAGAATCGTTTATGGGCTGGAGGTCACCAAGCAGCGATTACATCAGATTAACGAGGCGGAGAATTTTCTGAGGGAGCTGGGCATGGTTGAATTTCGTGTTCGCCATCACGATACAGTTGCCCGTATCGAGGTGAATCCGGAGGATATCAAAAAGGTGACGACCGAGCCGGCCCGTTCACATATCGTCAAGAAATTGAAGTTGCTCGGCTTTAAGTTCGTTACCGTCGATTTGCAGGGTTTCCGCTCCGGCGCACTCAATGAGGCGCTCTCGGAACAGCAAAAGAGAAAGAATCTGTGATTACACGAACAAAAGAATTCGACAAAACTACAAGGAGTTTGCTATGTACCGTAAAATGCTTTCTTTCCTAATGCGAGCTTTCTTATTTTTTGCAATACTTCCCGGTTTATGCTGTGCCGATGCTTTAGGAGCGGGTGAACTTGAACTGCGGGTCATGAGTTTCAATATTCGCTACGGCTCGGCCAATGACGGCGAGAACCACTGGAATAACCGCAAAGAAATGGTCTCCGACGTTATCCGCAACCATCCGAGTGACGTGGTGGGCCTGCAGGAGGCGCTGCGTTTTCAGATAGACGCGATTCGTGAAGCTCATTCCGTCTATGGTGAAATCGGCGTAGCTCGCGAGGATGGCAATAACGAAGGCGAGTACTCCTGTGTCCTCTATCGCACGGACCGCTTCGGTGTGGGCGAATCGGGGACGTTCTGGTTCTCTGATACGCCTGAGGTAGCCGGCTCAAACACCTGGGGCAACGCCTGTGTTCGTATCTGCTCCTGGGCAAGGCTTATCGAGACAAAAACGGGCAAAGCATTCTATATATATAATCTCCACCTGGACCACATCTCGCATCCATCCAGGGAGAAAAGTGCCGTACTGCTGGCTGAACACATCAAAAATAGAAGGTATAAAGATCCGTTTGTGGTAACGGGCGATTTCAATGTAGGAGAGACCAATTCGGTTGTTAAGTACCTCAAAGGAGTCTCAGGCCTCGATGTTGGAACGGGGCAGGAAGCAGTAAATCCTGTTCCAATGGTTGATACTTTTCGCGTTTTGCATCCTGATGCCGCAGATGTAGGCACGTTCAATGGATTTAAAGGAAACCGCCAGGGAGATAAGATTGATTATGTGTTTGCGCTGCCAACAGTGAAGGTGCTCGAAGCGCAGATATTGTATGATAACGTTGACGGGCGTTACCCTTCTGACCACTTCCCAGTGATGGCCCGTCTTCTTCTGCCCGCATCTGCCAGACATTGAGTGCACATAAGTCAAGAGGATTGTTCAGCGTCCCATCCTGAACATCTCTTTTTCTTCGAACTGATTGCGGTAATTTGACGGATGGTATAGCTTGAAATCGATCGCTCGGATATACTCCTCAGACCCGCAATGGCGAACATTGTCGATCAGTGAAGAGATTTGCTTTTGCGAGCGAAAGGCGCTGATTGCTTTGAGCTTGTTCTCAAGATACGAAATCGGCGTTCGCATTCGCAGCGTTGGTGGTTCGGCGAAATCACAATAAACGGCATAAGTATTGACATAAGGCACTTTTTCCAGTGGTTCTCCCAATTCCGGCCAGATATTGCCGGCCGAATGGAACATGCTGATTAGGAATTCGTCGTAAATGATACGATGGTCGGGATGCAAATCGTTCCAGGTCGGCAGGAAACACTGCGTCGGCTTTATCTTTCTCAGATGATATGTGAAAGCATTCTGCAGCCCTGAATAACCGCTAATGGCCACCTGGTCGTTGTCTGCGGCGGGATATCGGCCGCGGTGGTTGCTAAGCTGACAGTCGGGAAAACCAAGCCAGATGATGTTCTTCTTCGGTACACCCAGATTCTGGTAGCATTCGAAGCTTTCTTTGCGCCTTATCTCGGCGATACTGTCTTTCTCATCGAGGCTGCAATAGCCCATGCTGCCGTCGGTAACGATGAGGATATGGACGGGCACTTTTTCTCGCCTGGCAAGCTGAATGAGGAGGCCCGCCCCCAGTACGGCATCGTCGTCATGAGGGCTTATCATAAGATGCCGTTCTTTATTACCCTGCCAGTGCCGTGAAACGTCGGCAAGTTTCGAGCCTGCTCTTCGCTCGTTTCCGACTAAGCGAACAAATTCGAATTTCTGTTGCATTTGTCTGAATCCACAGTTAAATTATTACTGTAGGGTGTGCATTGCACGCCTTATACTGATCACGATGGTGTGCATTGCACACCCTGCAAATTTCTAAAACAAGGATGCTACAAGGATGGACATTATAGGAGGCTTTAGGGAAAAGGCAAGAGGAAAAAATCTTTCGGTTGTTTTGCCGGAGGGCAGAGACGAGCGAATAATCCAGGCTGCGCGAAGACTCAGAGATGAAAATATCGCCCGGCCGATTGTGCTCGGCAAACCCGAACAGCTCGAAGCGGCAGTTGAAAAAGCCGGCGTTAATCTCGACGGCATCGAGACAATCAACCCGAAAGAGAGTCAGAAGGTCGAGTATTATGCTGAAACATACAGCAGCCGGAGAGAAGGAATCTCAGTCGATGTGGCGAGACGAATCGTTGTAAAGCCTTTGTTCTATGGCGGCATGATGGTGGCGTGCGGCGATGTGGATACTGCTGTTGGCGGAGTCGCCAGTGCGACCGCAACCCTGATTCAGGCTGGCGTACTAACAGTCGGACTGGCTGACGGGATAAAAACTCCTTCCAGCTATTTTCTTATGGTTATTCCTGATTTTCTCGGCGAAAAAGACAAGGCTTTTATTTATGCCGACTGTGCCGTCAATATCGATCCGACGGCCGAACAACTGGCGGACATTGCCCTGGCATCGGCTTTAAGTGCGAAAAGGCTTCTTGATCAGGAACCGAAAGTGGCTCTGCTGTCATTCTCCACAAAGGGAAGCGGTGCTGGGGCGAGTGTTTACAAGATCAGAGAAGCGCTGAAAATAGCAAGGAAGCGCCAGCCCGGCCTGGCTATCGACGGTGAATTTCAGGCCGACTCGGCCATTGTACCGAGGGTAGCAGCAAAGAAAGTTAAAGATGAAAGTGCCGTGGCGGGAAAGGCCAATGTTATTATTTTCCCCGATCTTGATTCAGGGAACATCGCCTATAAGCTCACGCAGTATATGGCTAATGCACAGGCCATCGGGCCGTTTTTGCAGGGATTTGCAAAACCCATAACGGATATTTCCAGAGGAGCAACTGTAGATGACGTTGTTGCTACAGTGATATTGACTTTGGGACAATTGCTTTAACGTATAAACCTCGTGATTTGAAAGGATAATACAGACAATGAAAGTACTTGTTATCAATGCAGGAAGCTCTTCGGTCAAATATCATTTATACCTGATGCCGGAGGCGGAAGTTCTCGCTCATGGATTTGTCGAAAGGATCGGAGAAAAAACTTCCGAGCTTTCCCACTTTTGTCACGGCAATACCTATACAGTGCCGGCAAAGGTTGGAAACGTCGGAAAGGCAATGGAACTC
Source organism: Sedimentisphaerales bacterium (assembly GCA_016936275.1). GTDB lineage: Bacteria > Planctomycetota > Phycisphaerae > Sedimentisphaerales > Anaerobacaceae > JAFGPJ01. The sequence continues at coordinate 16,664 of JAFGPJ010000224.1, read as the reverse complement.
ATACTCCAGACACTTGTCGATAAAGAAGTGGGAATTTTGCAGCAGATATCCGAGATTAGCGCCGTCGGCCACAGGGTAGTTCACGGAGGAGAAGAGTTCACAGGTTCGGTTGTAATCGACGAAAATGTTATAGCCTCGATTGACAAATTTGCAGACCTGGCTCCCCTGCACAATCCGCCGAACCTTGCAGGTATTCGGGCCGCCCAGAGTCATCTTCCGAATATAAAACAAGTTGCCTGCTTCGATACGGCATTTCATGCCACGATTCCAAAAGTCGCCTATATGTATGCTTTGCCTTATGAGCTTTATGAAAAGTACGGCATCCGAAGATACGGCTTTCACGGCATTTCGCACAGATACGTTGCCAGGCGTGCCGCAGCTCTCATGGGCAAAGGAAAATACGATATTAACGCCATTACCTGTCATCTCGGTAACGGCTGCTCAATTACCGCCGTAAAAAACGGTCATTCAATTGATACTTCGATGGGGCTGACTCCATTGGAAGGCGTGCCGATGGGAACCCGCTCGGGCGATCTTGATCCGGCGATTCTTTTTTACCTTGAGGAAAAAGGCTACGATGTTAAGACCTTAAAATCGCTTTGCAATAAACAAAGCGGTTTGCTGGGCCTGTCAGGTGTCTCGAACGACATGAGAGAGCTCGAAAAATTAGCTTCAAAGGGGCATGAACGTGCGGAACTTGCTATCGATGTTTTCTGTTATCGTATCAAAAAGTACATTGGTGCTTATGCGGCAATTTTGGATACCGTCGATGCGGTGGTTTTCACCGGCGGGATCGGTGAAAATTCTGTCTTTATGCGCGAGAAGATATGTAACGCTGTTACACAAATAGGTGTGAAGCTTGATTTGGCGGCGAACAAGGACGCAATTGCAAAAGAAGCTGAAATAAATACCAAAGACAGTCAGGTCAAAGTATTTGTCATTCCCACAAATGAACAGGCTGCGATCGCCAATGATACTTACGAGCTTGCGAAGGGGCGAACGTCTGTACTATGTGGTTCACTTTAACTTGCCTTGTAGTTTCGCGTGCCGGGCGAGAGCGGCGGCTCCGATAATGCCAGTATCTTCTCCGAGAGTGGCGAAGCATATCTCGACCGTCTCTTTTTTCAATGTCCAGATATACTCGTCGAAGAAATACTTAATTCGGTCCAGCAAAGCATCGCCGGCGGCAATCATTCCCCCGGTAAAAATTATTCGCTTTGGCTCGGTTGTATGCAGCATATTTATGCATGTAATCGCAAGAGCTTTGGCAGTTCCGTCGGTGATTTCTTTGGCCAATTCATCCCCGGTTGCTAAATGCGTGTAAACGTCCTTGCTGGTTATTTTACCTTTTTCTTTGAGCACTTTCTGAAGGCTGGATTTGGCTCCCGCTTCGAGGGCTTCGGTGGCTCTTCTTGCCGTCGATGCGGCCGAGGCGTAAGCTTCGACGCAGCCCTTCTGGCCGCAATTACAGGTTCTGCCGTCCGGGTATATAATCGTGTGCCCCAGCTCGGCGGCGTTTTCATCGCACCCGTGTACCAGCTCGCCGTCGCTGACTACACCGCCGCCGATTCCTGTGCCGAGCGTGAAAAGACGATATCTTTGACGCCTTTGCCGGCCCCGACGGAGTATTCGCCCCAGCAGGCGACGTTCGCATCGTTATCGAAGACAACCGGTGCCCCGAGATTTTCATTGAGCGTGAACGAGCCAGAGTTATGCTATATCCCCTTTTTTAAGCTTTCCAGTTCTTTATTAAGAAGATGATAACCTGTTTTATTTACAAGCGCTACGGCATGGTTCAAATGCTCTAGTAACTGGCTTTTTTCTCCTTTCTTCAAAGCAAGCCATGCAAATAAAAGCTCTGCTTCACTCTGATATAGTCTCATGTCACCAAACTCGGCCAAAACGAGAACCTCTTTCAAATCGTCTTGGGCTCCTGAATGGTCTCCCGATAGTATTCTGAGCCTCGCTCTAGCGAGGAGTCCGATTGGAAGATCATCCTGATAACCTGCTGTCTTGAGTTCACGAATAGCCTCGTCCATTGGTTCTGCTGCAGCTGTTAGAAGTCCTCTCAATAGGTTAACACGCCCTATAAGCAGATCGCCCCAGACCTCGTCAAGTAGTCCGAAATTCATCAATAAACCTTTGCCAGCCCAATTCTTGAGCTTCTCGGCACGATTCAAGACCTCATCATATCGCTTTTCTTCAAGCATAAGGTCACAGAACCAGTAACCCCATAAAGGATATAAATATGGGTGATCTGGATCATACTCTCTCAGTAATGCCTCGGCTTCTTCAAACAGTTGCCTGGCTTCTCCGGGTATTCCTGATCTGTGGAGTGCGTTTGCCAAAACCGTTCGTTCAATTATTCGCTCCTTTATGTCGCGGCTTCGGTCTGCATACGTGACAGCACTCCTGCCAAGTTCTATTGCTGCTGCAATATTACCGATGCGTAAGCTCACCTCGCTGTAGTGTCGGCCACGAATTGCAGCATTCCTCCACTCTTCTTTCTCCACTGCCATACCAAGACTAAGCCTAAGAGGGTCGCATGCTAGATTGAGCATTCCTAGTGCTCTTAGCCTTGATCCAGCCATATGTAAAACGAATGATCGATTCGATGGAGTCAAGTCTTCTCTCGGTGTGTCCCATAGAGACGTAAAAAAGGTAGATAGAGCAGTCATGTCTTCACCAAATGCAGCAAGCTGTCGTGTGGCGAAGAATTCTTCTCCTCGATGAATGCGGTCCCTATAAACAGCATCACATGCTTCATTAGCTTTGCCAGCAAGGCATCCGTGTATAGTAGCCGAGTATAAAGGTTCAAGCTCCTTTCGCGTCTTTGGATAGTCTTTAGCTGTACTTAGGAAGTAAAGATACAATTGTTCGTGTGCACTTTGCCATACATCTGGGAAATTCTTACGGAATCTCTCAGCGAAGAACGCTCTGAAAATGGGATGTGTGTCGTAGAGTGGTGGCTTAGATTCCAGAGCCCTTGAGAGCAACCCGGAATTCCGTAGACGTCTGAAGCATTCCATCCATTCCCTTTTACTCAGTTTGGCCAAACTATCAAGGCCCTTAATTGTTGGGTGTTTAAGAAGGTCGATTAATTGTTGTCCAATCGGCCTATCGAATAGAGAAAGGTAGCTTAGAATCAGAAGTTCGGGTCTTTTATGTAGGCGCCTAATGTATTCGTGGAGAAATTTTGATGTGTGTCTGGATTCGGGAGAATCATCGACCAGAATGTCTTCCAATTTAGTAGTGATTTCTCCTCTTCTTCTAATATCTCCATTTAGGAAATCTCGCACAGAAGATCCTAGGAGAACAAGACTCAATGGATGGCACCCCATTTCTTCAGCAGCCAGACGCAATTCATCGGATTGCCCGTGGACTCCAAGCTTTTGCAGCAGTCTGGTAGCTGCACAGGATTCAAGGCCGTGTAGTTTCAACACCGGGCATGTGGTTTGTTGATACACGCTTAGCTCCGTTACAGGAAATCGCGATGTAATAACAACAAGACCCAAGTTGCGTATGGCAAGAGATTTAAGAAGAATTGATAGCGCAGGATCCCTTAGTTTTCCATAACCACTGTCTTTTGAACAGGCTTGAAGAGGTTCAAGGCCATCCAATACAAGAAGCACAGGATGACTTTGTAGTTTCTCAACGAGCAAGCGAGCTCGTTCGCTTAGTGCCCTTGGCAACTCATCCCTATAACCGAGATGCCTGAGACAATCCTCAATAAAGGTCTCTGCTGAAGTCATTGCCTTTTTTTTCCCCTGATTGGAAAAGCTCCAAGACACTACCTTTGCCCGGGTATCCTTAAATGTAGACAACCAATAACTGACAAGAGCTGACTTACCAAAGCCCCACGAGGCCACAATGCTTATTATATTTGTATTGTCATTTCTCCATGCTTTATCTAATATCGCAAGTTCCTTCCCTCTTCCTATGAATGCTTCCGTCTGTAGCGATGGAAGACGGTTTAAAGCTGTTCCTGGTTCTATTGGAGGTAATTGAGTATTGTTACTTTTACGCCAACCTGTAAATGGTACTTGGATTTTCCGGTCATAGACGCATAGAAAATGAAATAGCCCCAAGCCTATCGTTACTAACCACGGCGGATTTTGAGGATCAAACTCTAAGTTAAAAGCCTTTTTATACACAATACGGATCTGCGGAATTTGGAGGGCTAGGGTACTAAGCATAGCTATGCCGAACACATTCTTCCAGTACCAGCGTCTATATAGTATCCACACAACGACTAGAACGATCAGGATAATCACGAGTACCACGTAGATCCACCATGGTATACAATGTGTATATTCAGGATTGGACGTCACCTGCGTTGTCTCAATTCTGGCTAAGAAGTTTTCAGGTTCTATAAAACAGTCTTGTCTCATAGTTCTCCTTTCTTCGAGCTACACAGTTGGTTCACACCAAGATCAAATTTCAGGCAATGAACCTTCAGAAACGTGCTTCAAGCACTCCGATATCAGTTGTTCCTTGACTCTAACGTTGTAGCTTGCATGGCCAAGTTCATGCGGGATTACCCATTGAGGATCACGAAGAAAACATTTCTTGTCTTTTCTCAAGAGTATATCGAGTTCTAATGCAAGCTTTTTTGGATCATGTTTGTTTAGTAATTCGGCAGGGATATTAACAGGAAGACCAAGTTTGGCAAGTATAGTAGTTTGACGCTTCAATATCGATGGATCAGTCTGACCAGTCTGAACACCGAGCCACGCAGATGCCTGCATGCCTATTGACACAGCTTCACCATGCCTTAGATCGTGGTAGCTATAAGCTACCTCAATAGCATGGCCGATCTCGTGCCCATAATTGTATAGACGGAATATACTGTGTTCTAACGGATCAGCAGAGACGATCTCGCATTTCTTTTGGATAGTACGAGTCAAGACTGAGTCAATCTGTTCTTTATCTGTAAGCAGTTCAGGTTTATATTCGATGTCTTCGAACAACTCAACATCGAGGACAATTGCATACTTTACAATCTCAGCCAGTCCCGACCGATACTCCGCATCTGGTAAAGTTCTCAATAGGCTTGGATCGGACAGGACTGCGTAAGGTGGATTGAAAAGAGTAAGGCTGTTTAGGTGTTTACCAAAATTCACAGAAACTTTGCTTCCGATACTGCTATCGACTTGAGAAAGCAGAGTAGTGGGAATATGGAAATAACGCACACCTCGCAGGAAGAGAGCAGAAACTAATCCTCCTAGATCTCCTACTGTTCCACCACCTAAATTCAGAATCAATGTGTAACTATCAGCTTCGTTCTTGAAGAGAAACTTGAAAATCTCAGAGGCTGTTTGTAGTGATTTGTGTTTCCGTCCTACTGGAACTACAAAGAACATGATTGGATAGTCTAATGTGCGAAGTGCCTCGATGACACTTTGGCCATAAAGAGAATACACGTTTTCGTCGGTGACGAGAACTAATTTTGACACTTCTGGAACACTCTCTATAGCATCATTTATATAAGATATAAGATTCCGTGAGAGAATAACTTTATAATTGTTTTTAATGTTTGTGTTCACGTGGGCGATACAATGTTTGTTAATCATCATGGAAAAAAATCTCCTTATTGCTGATCACCATTAATATTTTGGGTACCTTGACTCAATATAAATAATTAAAAATTTATCCTATATTGTTTAACCAGATTAGTCAAGGAAAGTAAAGGTTGAGGGATTCGAAATTATTTCAGGAACATCTGGCGCACGTGTGTCTACTTAAAAAGGATTTTGCTATAAAGTTTTTCGTATGTATTGGAGAAACCGCCTTGAATCTCAATAGAAAGAACAATTTTTGTTCTTATCTTTCGAACATGGCTCAATTATAAGTAGTATCTATTGAAAGTAGGAAATAATGAAAAGCATTAATTAGTCAAACCAGCAATTGCAGCACCAATCAAAGTCGCATTCTCGACGGCGATAATCTGGTAAAATACATTGTTCTTCTCGACGAGGTACTGTTTGAGGTAGTACTCGACTCGCTGTCTAAACGAGGTCAGTTTGTAAAACGTTGTTCCCTCTGCGACGATGCATATGGGCCGGCAGGGATTGCGTCCCTTATTGCTCTTTATGGCCACTGAGGATAGGTTGGTCGCTGTGAGCTTCGCGGCTCGTTCCACAATCCTGTCCAACAGATAATACAGTGTCATACAATCATTCTCGCTAGCCCCTTCTGTAGCTTTGGCCAATAGATTGTCGCCTGCAGGATCATATAAATACTTGCTCAGATCCTTTGTGTTAAGCTCTTTTAGTTGGCTGAGCTTGGTTGATATCGGCTCGCTGAACAGCTTTGCCTTCGCTGCCGCACGAACAGTCCACAGGCACACCGGACCAATATAGGCACCTGATATCATCTTCTCAAAAACGTTGACGCCGGGGCTGACGGAAGATTCATCGAATTCCCTGTCGATACTCCCGCGATGCGCCTTACCGAATCCACCGGACTCAACGTTAATTATCTGGCTCTTATTCGTATCAAGGTCTTTGGCTTTCAAGATGTTTTTGTTCTGTTCGATATAACTGCAATTCATTCCAGTGCCGAGTATGAAGCCGATATAGCTTTCAAACCTCCCGGCTCCAGGGTCGGCCCTACCCGCCAGGAGTGTAGCGACTGTATCGTTGAGCAGCACAATCTGCTTAGTCTCTACTCCCAGAGAAGAACTAATGGCAAGATTTAAATTCTCACCAATCATAAGGCCTTCAACCTCGGAGGCCTTAATCTCCTTTGAGAAATAAAGAACCCTACCGTCCTTACTTGGAAGCATCTCAATTGGGTAGGAGAAGCAAAATCCAACCTTGTGACTCTTATCAGCCACATGTTTAATGTAACCTACCATTGTTTCGAAGAATTCTTCCTTGCTCACTTGCTCTCTTAGGCCCGGCATATCGAAGAGCTTGTAGTCATTGATCTTTGCAGTTCGGTCACTTTCGAGACAAACCGTTGCTACTCTGAAGTTTGTCCCTCCGGCATCCATTACGATAACGGCCTTGTTCGTCGGTATTTTCGCTTCAGTTTCAATATATGTTGGGAGCATTGCAAGAGAACTCTGTTCTCCAGCAAGCCCCTTTTCCATCTCATCGAGAAAAGCCTGACATACATGGTCGATACTGATATCGGTCGGTTCCATATCGTTTTGCCTCAGGAAGTCCTGAACCTTGCTCTTTATTTCCTTCACAATTTTACCTCTCATATATCTATGTTCGACTTATTAATCCGGATAGCCGTTCGGGTTTTTGTTGTGCCATTGCCACGCAGTTGAGACCATTTCCTTGATGTCCGGTTTTTCAATCTTCCAGCCTAACTCTTTTCTTGCTTTTGTCGCGTCGGCAGTCAATTTTGGTGAGTCGCCGGGGCGACGATCCACTTCAGTCACCTTAAAATCTTTTCCTGAAATCTTCTTAACGGTTTCGATTACTTCTCTGACCGAATGGCCCTTTTCGTTGCCCAGGTTGCAGATCAACTCCCGACCTTGATCCAGCCAATCCAAAGCCAGCAAATGCGCCCTGCACAAATCGTCGATATGTATGTAATCGCGAATACAGGTTCCGTCGGGTGTGTCGTAGTCGGTCCCGTAAATTTTAATATCGCCGCGTTTTCCCATGGCTGCCTGGATGGTAAGAGGGATAAGATGCGATTCAGGCCGATGGTCTTCACCCAGAGTGGCATTGTTGCCGGCGCCGCATGTGTTGAAATATCTTAACGAGACATAAGCAAGTTTTCCTGTTTGGCTTTGGTAGTGACACATTCTTTCAACAGCCAGCTTCGTTTGACCGTAAGGATTGATTGGGTCAGTGGGTGAATCTTCAGTTATGGGCACTTTTTTTGGCGTGCCATAAACCGCCGCCGTGCTACTAAAGACAAATTTCTCCACGCCGACAGTTTCCATTGCCGATAATAGATTTTCCGTACAGCAAAGATTATTGCGATAGTATTTGAGTGGGGCCTGAACCGATTCGCCGACTTCGATAAATGCAGCAAAGTGCATGACAGCTTCTATGCTTTTTTTTTCGAGCGTCTCGACGAGCAACTGGCTGTCGGCTAAATCGCCTTCAACTAATTCGGTTTTTCCGATTGCCGATTTATGGCCTTTACTAAGATTGTCGAATACAACCGGTTCGTGTCCTTTGGCAGCCAGCATTGCCGTCATGTTGCTGCCGATGTATCCTGCTCCGCCGCAAACCAGCACTCTCATGTTTCTTTCTCCGTTGTCTGCAACCTCTGGTTTATTCGCTTTACGATTTGTGTTTCAATTCGCTTCAAAATCTCCGCTTCAAGTTGTGAGTCCCTGCCCATATCGATCCAGGCCATCTCTTTCTTCTGCTCCGGATTCAGTTGCAGTCTTTGCAATGATGGACTGCTTCGCGATAACATCCCATAGACCCTGGCACTGCTGTTGACTTGTTGTTCAGGCAGAGACAATCTTTGAACATGCACATTACAGTTTGTGCGTAATTCCTTGTGACACAGGTCATCCCCAGGCGGATTTTGTTGGCTTATATCTAATGTCACGGTCCTGCGGAGAGTGTGAAGGTTTGCCGCGAAGGTATTTTTAGCCCCGATGTTATCGCTACGCCAGAATTCGAAGAATTGCGCCCCCGGCAAAGGCCTGGTTCGAATCAGGCCGCTATCGACGTCGGCTTTTTCTATCGTAAAATACATCTCGCCCAGCACGTCCTCGGCGAACTCCATCAAATCGGATTTGTCGATGCCCTGATCAGGCTTGACATAAAGAGCACTGCCCAGAACCTTTATCTTGGGCGGAGCCGAAGTCGGCTCCGCACAACCTGCTGATATTATAGCGCACACCAAAAGTGCATACCAGTAAATGCGATATGTATTCCTGTGATCCTGTTTTTTTTCTTTCTTGTACATTTGTTGTTCGCAAGTTTAGCCGACAATGGTGCTGATGTCAATGAGGTACATTTGCCGGCCGTTTCCGGCGTGGGGTGAGTCGATGACGACTTTTTGGCCATCAGGGCTGAATCGCGGGTGAGTGTCGCATCGCCATTCGCCAGTATACTCCGGCGGCAGGTAAAAATGGCCGAGTGGAACTGTTTTACCTGTCGCTACGTTATAAAGATATACATTCTGGTTTCGATTTTTGTCTGGGTAGGTGTCGTTGAGGATCCACTTATTACCGGGCAAATAAGCACAGTGGCCGTTTCTTGTCATTATGTCTTTGCCGACGATTTCGACCTTTTCCGTGCCGTCCTCGTAGAGATAGAACGCATCGCCGTGCGAAGGATGCCATGCCCAGGCTAAAATATGCTTCGGATCGCGCCAGATGAAATGCGATGTTTTTCCGTGAGGATCGACGATGTGAATGTCCGTTCCGTCTGATTTGGCGGTTAGCATTCGTGTGCCGAAACTGCGCAGGCCTGTCGCTCGCCAGCGATGGAGGAAGATGAAACGAGAGCCGTCCGTATTGAACAGCAGATGGTTGAAGTAATGCTTGGCATCCTTCGGATTGCCTGGGATTTGGCCGAATTTAGCTATATCGGCGAGAGAGATAATCAATTCCCGGCCGCCAGTACCAAGGTCGATTCGAAAGATGCCGGAATCCTTAGGAGCCGCGTCGTCTTTATCCGGATCGGGCAGGCCGGCATAGCCGTAGCCGGGTCGCATATCCTGAATCCGCCGGAAATCCGGCGCCACGGCGGTCCGGCCGTCAGTACTGATGGTGTAAATCGCCTGCGGCAGCGTTCGCCTTTTGTTGCTTTGAATATTAAGAATTTGGCATACGAACCGGTCGCCCTGCCTGTCGTTCCATATAATCTCGTCTTTTGAGGCTGGCCGCCACTGGAGCATACAGCCCTGCTGCCAGCACCAGGCACTGGTTTGGCCGAGTTCCGTCCAGCGGTCGCTGTCTTTCAAATCGACCATCCCGATTTTGATAATATCATCGGCTTTGGGGCTGCGATGTTCGAAATCGACCTCCATTCCGAGCACGTATCGGTCGGCCGGATCGAACTGCAGTTTGTCGTAATAGCCGAACCAGTGGAATTTCGGCCCGCGTGTGATGGCCCTTATCGGAGGTAAGGCCGATGGTTTTGGTTCAGTTATGCTCCCAAAGACTGTGCCGACCCGACATGGTAACGCGAGCGAGCCGATGGCTGTATTTCGCAGGAATTTACGACGATTAAGTTCGATATTATCCATACAAGACAATTTTATTGCCTGAAGCCTTGAATGCAAGCACCAAATGCCTGCTGGGACATTGCTATCTAAAGGATTGGCCGTTTTTATGCCGATGAAGATATTATAGCAGACAGAAAACAGAACTCTGTCCTCTGACTTCTGTTGCACCGTAAGGCGTCCTGTGGAGGGCGGTTCGCGAACCGCCTCGGCATGAAGGATTAAAATTATAAAAATGCTTTCGAAGCAGCAACAATCTGTTGGTGAAAAATTGCTGGCTCTACCGCTTGGGCAAAATGTCAAAAACTTCCTTAGCTATCTGACCGTGGAGGCCGGTCTGTCCGAGAACACCGTTCTGGCTTACGGACGGGACCTCAAGGGCTTTCTGGAACACTGTAAATCCAATAACATCAAGCATTTGTCTCGAATCAGGCCGGCAATAATTCAGGACTATCTTAAAATCCTTGCTCGGGACCAAAAGGGCGAAAGTTCGATAAAGCGGGCACTTGTGGCCATCAGGATGTTACTGCGATACTCCAAACTTATGGGTCTTATCGAAGATGACTTCACGGCAATTCTCGAAAGCCCGAAAATCTGGCAGAGATTGCCCAGCATTTGCAGCAGACAGCAGGTTGCAGATTTGCTGAATACTCCTGATCCTGACGAACCGTTCTATCACCGCGACAAGGCGATGCTTGAATTGCTCTATGCGACCGGAATACGGGCCAGCGAGCTTGCGGGCCTGAGGATTCCGGATTTAAATCTTGACATTGGTTACCTGCGATGCCTTGGCAAAGGCAACAGGGAACGTGTTGTCCCGGTCGGCAAAGTTGCCATCGAAGCAATCGTTGAGTACCTGGCGAAGCTCCGGCCATTGCTGGCCAGACCTTTTAGTGACAATTTTCTGCTGCTTTCCCGAACAGGCCGGCCTATGAGTCGTATTGAAGTTTGGAGATTGGTAAAGAAATACGCCATCAGGGCAGGAATGCCTAGAAATTTGACCGCGCATACGCTAAGGCACTGCTTCGCAACGCATCTTCTAACCGGAGGAGCGGATCTTCGAAGCGTCCAGGAAATGCTCGGACACGTGGATATCGCGACGACACAGATTTATACACACGTTGATCAGGAAAGACTTAGGGAGATTCACAGGAATTTCCACCCAAGACCATAGGTAGCACAAAACTTAAAACTATTTGGTTGACATATAATGATTTCAGAAGTAATATGACGGAACTGACGGGCAGCAACATCGCAAAACAGGAACCGGCAATTTCGTGAAGGCCATCTGAATGGGCTCAATGCGGTTATATCTGGTCATTTTTATATTGGCGATAGGATGTCATCCGGCTGGTATCGCCCAGGAAAAGCCGTCTATACCCGCTCAAAGCACACCGGCAAGTGCAGAACTCGATCCGCAGTTAAAAGTGAACAAGGATGCTTTGCTCAACGGATCTATTGACGCGGCAACTGTAATGTTATTCCACGATGATCCTAAGGCCCGAGAGATTTTGCTTGATGCACTAAGGCAGAAAGAAAACAGCCCTGCACGCATGGCGGTCTGTAAGGCATTGATCAAGGCAAGAGTTTCAAAGCAGGTCGTTAAGAATGATCAGGATTTTATCGAACCGGTCCTCGGCGTGTTTGATACTAAGAATGATGCCGAAGTCCAGCCGGCTGCGGAGGCGACCCTGATTTTCGAGTATGACAAAATCACCGAATCGCTCGACAAGATATTTAACGATCCGAACAAACCGGTTAAAACGAAAATTAATGCTATATACGCATTGAAACTTCGGCTGGATATGATGGCGACCATTAGGCTCATAGAACTCGTGGATGCCCCGGAGAAACAAGTTTCTGAAGAAGCCCAAAATGCTCTGCATTCTCTGGGCATACAGGTGGGTGAAAATTCTGAAACTCGCAAGCAAAATATAGCTGAGATTCAACGGCAAGGCCCGGTGGCGTTTCTGCGAAGTCAGTTGGTTCGTCAGGATGCACAGATACGTAGCATGAGAATCGAGCTGGACTTATGGCAAAAGCGATATAAATCGGAATTAGATAAGAGTTATGAAAGTATCATTGATGACACAGCCAGAGGTGAATTCTTAGCTACTTATTTAGTTGATACGGAAACAGTTGTTAGATTGTGGGCCCTGGATAAAGCTTATAAATTGCGAGTGGCGCCGGGTTCGAAGCTGCCGGAGAAGCTTGGGCCGATTGTAATCAAGCTTATTTCCGACAATGACCGGGATGTTCGATTGATAACCGCCGAACTATTGGCTTTGATGCCGAAGTTGAATTCATCTTCGCACCTGCTGGCACAGCTCGAAGCCGAAAAGGACGACCAGGTCAAAACAAAGCTGTTAGTAGCGCTCGGTGGAGCGTGTTCCAACGCTATTTTGTCTAATCCTCAGGCCACAATCTCTCCCGAAATGAAAGAGATACGCGGGCAAACTCTGGAATGGGCAGCGAAATTTCTTGATAAGGATAATCCGGAAAAGGCCAAGAATGGCGCTGTAGTCATAAAAAAACTGCTCAAACAGGATGGATTGGAGTCGAAAGAAGTTAATTTATATCTCGGCATGCTTGCTGATAAGTATAATAAGCAAAAGGACAATTCTGATAGTACACTGAGGGGGGAATTGCTCAGCGAAATGGCTTCTTTGTGTGCACAGGACAGCGCATGCAGGGTCAATGCAGCCAAACTTTTTGAAAACCTGTTTATAGAAGCTTTACGCGATGAGGCGAATTTCGTCAGGGAGGCGGCCGTAGATGGACTTACTTATATTGACAGGACAAAAGCCCTGAAAATATTACGAAACGACTTTATTAACGATCCCAGCATAACACTGAGAGGGAAAATTATCGCTCTTGCCGATGCAGAAGGCGGCAAAGAAGACTTGATTTGGCTGGCTGATAAAATCGGATTGAATTCTGAAAGCGAGCCGGCCTGGCAGGCAATGCTGAAAATATTCAAAAATTCCAACTTTGGTGTCCTGAAGGAATGGATGGGCAAACTTACCGGACAAAGCAGCAAATATCAGTTGTCTGATGAGCAGAAAATCGACTTTCTTGAGATAGCGAAGGATGCGAAGGGCAATAGCGAAGACATGCCGGAGATACGTCAGAAATTAGCCGGTCTATACTACAAAGTAGGTAAATATGAACAAGCCGCGGATTATTTGAGCATTCTATATGAAATGGCCCAGACACCGGAAGGTAAAAAGGCGATTTTGCCTAACCTTTTGGATGCGTGCTTAAAGGGATCAAAGCTGGAGCTTACAAGCGAATTGATGAAGAGTTGCCTGGAAGAAGGAGACTTAGACCCTAATAGTATTGTTGTGCAGACGATTAACAATTATTTCAGCGCTCCCCCGACCGGAGTTGACCCGAATAAAGTTCTTAAAGTCTTAATCGCTGTTAAATCCCCCCCGGACAGGCCGCAATGGAACCAACAGATTAAAAGCTGGACAGACCTCCTGGGGAAAGCTAAAGAGCCGGAAAAAACAAACTCAACATAGTATTTATCCGGAAGTATAACTTGTTTATAAATATTTTCTGCCTCTGATGAGGTCATATGTAAAGAGTGCATTGGCAGATAGGGCGAGCCGTACCATCTTTGAATGCTTATGAGCTTCATGATGGCAGGTAAATATTTTGTATATCGAACAATACAAAAGCTAAACCTGTTAACTCTATCTACCCATAAACCTGTATTTGAATCAAAATTCTTGACTAAATGTGAGAACGAGGGTATAAAATTCCTGCCAAGGCGGAAATGGCGTTCCAGTAAGGTAATGGTTTACCTTATAGATGGTAACTGCTGGTGAAGAAGTAATTTATGTTTCTTTTATCTTTCAGACAAGTAGATACCCGGACGTCACCTCTTTGGGATTGGTAAAACATAATTTTACAATTAATTACGAAGCGGCTCCTAAGCTTTGCAATATTATTTTCTTTCGCATCGGAAAAGCAATATTTTCGGGAGAGCAGAAATGGGTACGGAGAAATGTCCATTCTGTGGCCAGGAGATTGAAGCTGCAGCGACCAGGTGTTTCTTCTGTGGAGCGGAGTTGAATGAGGAATCAATTCATAAACGTCTTGAGCAGCTTCACGTGCAGGATATAAAAGCAGATCGAAGGATCCACAACCCCCTTTTAATAAAAGTTATTGTTATTTTAATCCTAGCTGGTCTTGTGTTTTTTTACGGCACCTCCAGCAAAAAACGCACATCTGGCATTGATATTTCACGCCGGACTTCGACTGCGAAGTTGAGCGCAAAGGTTGCTTTTGCGGGGGCGCGATTTATCATTTCTAATAATGATTCGTTTGATTGGAAGAATGTCAAACTGGAAATTATTCCTGAATCTATGGATGACCGTTTCAGTTTGAGTGTCCTAATTATATTATCTGGAGAGACATATACAGCGGATGCCACAAAATTCATAAACAACGATGGAATCCGCTTTAATCCGGACAAAACGAAGCCCCTGGAATTTTGGATTCTGTGCGATACTCCAACCAGAAAGAGCGGCTCTTATCTGGCTGATTGGAATTAGAAGGTGCAGTATGTTTATAAAACATTGTATGAGATTTTGTGGATTCTCTTATACAGCACATCTTACAAACGGCACGGTTTGTACCAGGGTGTTTTAAATGTTTTAGCAATAAATCGGCAGTTTCAGAGATTGACTGATTATATTAAGGTTGATTATAATTGCGTTATTTGTGAAGTTTGGAGGTTTCTATGTTTGAGGTTAAAATACTCTTAGTGTCGTTAGCTATTATCAGTGTTGCTTTTTTTGCCGCCGAAGATTTCTGCTTAGGCGGAATTGACGGCGATGGTTGGAAAGCGTCTCCTGAATTAGTTGCTAAACTTACTCAAAGCCGTTCCGAGACTAATTATGACGAGCAGAAGGTCCCGGAATACACTTTGCCTGATCCACTCTTGATGTCCGACGGCACGAAAGTGGCCAATGCTCAAGCCTGGAAGGCTAATCGCAGGCAGGAGGTGCTCGAACTGTTCCAGACTCATGTTTATGGTCGATCGCCCATTGACCGGCCAGAGGATATGACCTTCAAGGTTTTTGAGCTTGAGCGACGGGCTCTTAGTGGTCTGGCCACCCGTAAGCAGGTAGCCGTCAATTTTACAGGCAGGCAAGATGGGCCGGGGATGGATATCCTAATCTATTTGCCTAATGACAAAGATAAGCCCATTCCCACCTTTGTTATCTTGAATTTTGGCGGCAATCATACGATTCATGCCGATCCGGCTATCAAGATGTCCAGTGGCTGGATGCGTCCGGGACCCGGAATAGTGAACAATCTTGCCACGGCTGACTCCAGAGGCAAAGCCTCCTCGCGATTTCCAGTAGAAGAAATTCTCAAGCGGGGCTACGGCCTGGCTACAATCTATTATGGGGATATTGACCCAGACTTTCACGACGGCTTTAAAAATGGGGTACATCCGGTCTTCGACAAACTTCGCGAAGGAAAGCGGGCTTCCGATGCCTGGGGTTCTATTGGGGCATGGGCATGGGGTCTTAGCCGGGCAATGGATTATTTTGAAACCGACGACGAAATTGACCATAAACATGTGATTGTTCTTGGGCACTCGCGTCTGGGCAAGACGTCTCTTTGGGCGGGAGCTCAGGATGAGCGGTTTGCGATTGTAATATCCAATAATTCCGGTTGCGGCGGGGCGGCCCTGAGTCGGCGGAAATTCGGCGAAACCGTAGGACGCATTAATACGAGCTTTCCACACTGGTTTTGCGAGAATTTCAAGAAATATAACGGCAAGGAAGGAGATTTGTCCGTCGATCAACATATGCTTATTGCGCTGATTGCACCGCGTCCGGTTTATGTAACCAGTGCTGATGAGGACTTGTGGGCCGATCCGAAAGGTGAGTTTCTGGCGTGTAAACATGCTGATGCTGTTTATCGGTTGCTGGGAGTTGAAGGATTGGAGGCTGACCGAATGCCGGGCCTTGATAGACCTATAAAAACAGGCAGAATCGGCTATCATGTACGTTCCGGCGGGCATAATCTGACCGAATATGACTGGCAGCGGTTTATGGATTTTGCTGATAAGCATTTATAATTTTAACTCTGGGCAGCAACTAAAATTATCTTTGCTAATCAGAGTTGAGCGGTTTCGCCGGTTTGGTTGCAAGGATGCTGCCGCTTGGTAATTCAAAGTGGTGCTGAAATACATAATTTAAAAAATAATTAAAATATTTTCATTTTTTTCATTTTTATGTTTGCACTTTTACTGCCCATAAGATATTTTACGTGGTTTATATTAACAATCTGTTGAAAATAATAAGTTTCTGCGCACTTTTTACCGGCAAATAGAGCAGGAATAAGGTATTTTGCTTTATATTTGTCGTTATTTGCAGGAAATTAAGGTGGTATTGACTCGATTCACTACAGCAGCGTGAGTCGGTGAATTGGGTATTGCTGCTGTAGCTCAGTGGTAGAGCGCGTCCTTGGTAAGGACGAGG
>JAFGPJ010000223.1 GCA_016936275.1 Sedimentisphaerales bacterium | reverse complement strand
TTGCAAATCTTCGGGGCCTTGCTATAATACCCGCTTGTTTATAGTGGGATGTTTACCACTCGATACGATATACACAATACGAAAATAGGGAGAAGTTTCAATGGTATCACTTACGCAACCTGTAATTGACTTATTTGCCGACAATTTGCCGTCAATGGACGAGATTAAAAAGCTGTCCGAGTTTGTCCGCTCCAGCGAAAAGAACACGATAAGCTTCAAAGAACAATTAGAATCGAATATGTCCAGAACCGGTCAGAAAGCCTCTCTGGCTCTTGGAATCGGGCTTTTTATTCTCGGTAGAAACGCCGAGGCGGCCGAGAAACTCGACAAAGGCACCGACTGTAAAGAGAAATACCTGTATCTGGCCTATACTTTTCGCCGGCTGCTTCAATTCGACAAGGCAATCGAGAGCCTGCAGAAAAGCCTCGATTTCGAGGCCGATAAGTTGAATGTAACCCTTGAGAAAGCCGCCATGTATCGTCATGCAGAGGATTTCAAGGCCGCAGAGAAGGAACTTAAGGCCTGCACGAATTTTGAAAATGTAAGCGCCGAGTATCACTACCAGCTTGGGCGTCTTCAGGAAGCCGAGGGGCTTTACGAAGAGGCAACAAACAATTACAAAAAGGCTCTGGAATTAGCTCCGAACCACCAAAGGGCGCTTTTTCACCTTGCCTTTCGCTGCGATTTGTCCGGCAATGAAGAGGCAGCCAAAGACTACTACAGGCAAATCGCCGCAAATTCGCCGGTTTATGTAAGTGCCCTGCTGAATCTGGCTGTGCTGTACGAAGACAGCGAGCAGTTGGACAAGGCAACTCAATGCGTCGATACCGTCCTTGCAAATCATCCAAACCATCAGCGTGCAATCCTGTTCAAAAAAGACATCGAAAGCTCGAAAACGATGTTCTACGATGAGGAAAAAGAAAAGAAGAAGACCCGCAAAAGCCAGATTCTCGAAACTCCAATGTCCGATTTCGAGCTTTCGGTCCGCAGCAGAAACTGCCTGAAGAAAATGAAGATCGATACGCTCGGCGACCTTTTGAATATCACCGAGACAGAATTGCTTTCATATAAAAACTTCGGCGAAACTTCACTGCGGGAAATCAAAGCTATCCTCGAACCAAAAGGATTATTCCTCGGCATGGCACTGGAGGATAAACAGCTCGCTTCAGCAGAAATGACCGATGAGGCCGCCGCAGAAGATTATGAAGAAGGACTCCTGAACAAACCTGTCGATGACCTGCGATTGTCTGTGCGTGCCCGAAAATGCCTGCAAAAGCTCAATATTCGTTCAATCGGTGAAATAACGAGTAAAACGGATGCCGAACTGCTTGGGTGTAAAAACTTCGGCGTAACAAGCCTCAACGAAGTAAAAACCGCCCTCGGAGACCTTGGATTATCGCTGCGAAATCTGGACTAACCGGTTGATCATTATCAGGTAAATTGACATTGTCCACCACAATCCAACTGACAGCATATCCGGGGAAAATCGCCTCGCGGACGGTCCGGCATGTGCACCGTTTTCGAGCATCAAGCGGCACAAACGTAGTTATTTTGCTTTTGCTGCTGATTCTCTGCGGCTGTAAACACCGTCAGCTTACCACGCCCACCGTCCAGATGGACATCGAGCCGGAGTTTTGGATCAGAGTTTTGCTCCTGGATGATGTCACAGCCTGCACACTGAAAACGGTCTCGCCTTTTAGCGTACTCAGCGACATGGCAGCGCTGCCGACAGAGATTACTGAGAACCGCTACAACCAAACCAACGTGCCGATGAGATTCGAACTGGCAAACGGCAGTATCACTATCGACGGCAAGACCTTCACAAATGAAAAGGTCACCATCTTTCCCGATGATCCGTACATCTTCAACCTGAACGGCGGCGATTATCGCGGTAAGTTAAAGCTCATAGTCAACCCTGACGGCAATTCCTTCGACGCGATTAATCTGGTGCCGCCGGAGCCATATCTGGCCGGTGTCGTCGGCGCCGAGATGCCCGGTTACTGGGAGCCGGAAGCGCTTAAAGCACAGGCAATTGCAGCAAGAACTTATTGTTTCTACATTAAAAAGCGATTCGGCGCCAACCGCGAATGGGACATGAAACAAACTGCAGCGCACCAGGTTTACCGGGGCATCAGTGCCGAATCGTCACAGATTTGGCAGGCCGTCAATGAAACAAAAGGCCAGGTAACAAGCTGTAAACAATCCGACGGCCCTGTGGACATTTTTCCATCCTACTACAGCTCAACATGCGGCGGCCATACGGAGAACAGCAAAAACGTGTTCGGCGATTCCTTCGAAACGCTTATCGGCGTGCCCTGCCCCTATTGTCAGGACGTTGCCAAGCCCAAGTTCTTCTTCTGGCCGATGATTCAATTCGACAAAGCGGATGTTACAGCCAGGCTTTTAGAAAGATATTCACAACTCGAGCAGCTCGGAGAAATAAAATACATAACTACCGCCGGCCAAACCAACTATGGAGAATTTGCCCGATTGACCAAAATAAAACTAATCGGCTCGACCGGCAAGAGCGATTTTCTCCGGGCGGAGGACTTTCGCCTGGCAATCGATCCAACCGGTCGAAAATTTAGAAGCACTATATGCCAAATAGTGGAATTATCCGGCAAATGGGCCTTTTTTTCAGGCAGAGGCTGGGGGCACGGCGTAGGATTGTGCCAATGCGGCGCCCAGGGAATGGCAAGAGAAGGCAAAAATGCACAGCAGATACTTTCATATTATTACCCAGGCTCTGTAATAATAAGCATCTATTGAAACAGGAAAAAGTGAAAATGTTACAAATGGACAATCTTATGTTCATGGCATATCGTTACATAGCAAATGGCTGATTTTGAAGTTCTACATCAGGATTCAAGCTCCGCTGCCAGGCTGGGCTTGCTGCATACCGCTCACGGGCAGGTCGAAACTCCCGTTTTTATGCCGGTCGGCACTGCCGGTGCGGTCAAAGGTATCACACCACAGCAGCTTAAAGATACAGGCGCCGGCATTATCCTAAGTAACACCTATCATTTAATGCTCAGACCCGGAATCGAGACAATTGAAAAGCTCGGCGGTCTTCATAAATTCATGGCTTGGTACCGGCCGATTCTGACCGACAGCGGCGGATATCAGGTGTTCTCCCTGAGCCCGCTGACAAAAATAGACGACGACGGCGTTGAATTTGCCAGCCACGTGGACGGGACAAAGATATATTTGAACGCTGAAATAGCAACGGGAATACAAAATCGGTTGGGCGTCGATATAATCATGTGCTTCGATCAATGCACACCATCCGGCGTAGATTCATCGCAGCTCGAAAAAGCCGTCGAGAGAACCATACTTTGGGCAAAACGCTGCAAAAAGGCGCATAACAGGCCGAACCAGATGCTCTTTTCTATTGTCCAGGGCGGAATAAATCCGGAATTGCGAGCATACTGTGCCCAAGAACTTGTCAAAACAGGTTTCGACGGGTACGCCATCGGTGGATTAAGCGTGGGCGAAGAACATGACGATATGATAAAGACAATAAGCCATACCACGCAGCTTCTGCCGAAAGACAAACC
>JAFGPJ010000222.1 GCA_016936275.1 Sedimentisphaerales bacterium | reverse complement strand
TGAACGATTCTATGCATATAAGGCGACCAGAGCGACGCTTCGAAAAGCAGCGTCAGCTTGTCGAATTCGAAGAGTGCAAAGTGCGAATCGGGCTGCTGCCGGCCGTCGTCGAAGTGGTAAACCCCTCCCGCGCTGCAGACCGACCGGGGATAATCTTTGCCGATCAGATACCTCGCCAGGTCAACCTGATGAATCATATCAGCCATAATGTAGCCGACATAAAAATCCCAAAGCCTCCAAAACCACACGCCCGGACGGTAGGGCAGCATGGGCGACGGCCCGCACCATAAATCATAATCCAGACCTTCCGGCACCGGCTGGACATCCGCCACCTGAATAGGGCCCGATTCCTGCATGAGAAAAACACGGGCCAAATGGACGTCCCCCAGCTTTCCGCTGCGGATATATTCGGCGGCCTTCTCCGTATATGGAGCGCTGCGGCTTTGAGTCCCGACCTGAATTATCCTGTTATACTTGCGTGCCGCCTCGACCATTTTTCTGCCGTCCCAGATACTAAGCGACAGCGGCTTTTCAACGTAAACATCTTTCCCTGCCTGGCAGGCCATAATCGTAGCAAGAGCATGCCAGCGGTCGGAAGTGGCGATTATAATCGCATCGACTTCGGGATCTTCCAGCATCTTCCGAAAATCCTGCACAAATTCCGGCTTGTAGTCATGGCCTTCAATCACAATCTCCGCCGCCGGCCCATAGCACCGGGTATCGGCGTCACAAATATATTTGATTTTAATATCCGACCTTTTAACGAGACTTGTCAGAAGATCGCGTCCCCGGCCGCCAACTCCCATAATCCCCATAACCACTTTATTTGCCGCCGCTGAGGTTCCGCTTGCCGGCAAGACGGTAAAGGCTGTCGCCGCACCCACTGAACCTTTCAAAAAATCTCTTCGATTCATCGATTCCATTTTTTTCTCCCTTAAAACAATATTATTTCACTGTTTTGATTGTAAGATTAATAACGGCACGCAGCACGGGTTTAGTCAGGTTAATGCCCAATCGAGCAGGCAGTCTGCCGCCGCTGAGGTCTTCCTTTATAGTTTCCGGCTTGATTTCGAAATCGGCGCCTGTGACCTCTATATCAATCCGCAGGGCCTTGTTCTGGTCTCGAATCTCAACAGATGAATCAGAAAGCTGCCGCCATTTATCAAACGTAATAAGTGCCGTGCCGAAATCATTAGGCTTGGAGAAAGCAATCTCGTCGGTTACCGTCAAAGAACCCGAGCCTTTGCGGGAGTAAACAAACTTACGTTGAAGTTTCTCGAGTTCCGGAACATCGTAGGCCGAAGAAATATCCAGAAGCAGGGTGTCGGTATCTTCAGTGAAGTCATGACGAACGATTTGGCCCTTAGCCTGTCTGCCGGTTCGCTGCAACTTGCCGGCCACAAGGGGGACAGGATGCCCGAATGAATTCAGGACGTTGCTTTCATACCGGCGGCCGCTGAATGTGCGAGCGGTATAAACTTCCCCGTTTGGATCGAGCAATAACGGCTTATCACCTAAAACTACGACGAAAGAGCCGACGTCGTTGTGGTTGTGATGCTCGTTGTTGTGCCCGCCTTTGAGGGCAACAGCCAGGCTTGAGGCAGAATTTGCTGCCGGTCTGCAAATAAGGATACCGGCGTTCTCGAACCAGGACCTGATGCCGGGTCCCTCAGATGCATTTTGTGCCGGCTGACTTCGAGATGCAGAATTCGGAAAGCTATACATCATGCTTTCATAGAGCGAGCCCCCGGCAGAGACCGGATCAATCTGCTCCCAATTACGCAGGCCCAAGCCAAAGCGACGGCTGATAAAATACATTAACTGGGAACCGGGCTCGGCCCTGATCGAACAATCAGCAAAGGCCGGATAGACTCCATTGATAATCTCGATTCTCGAACCGAAAGCGGCAGCCTGTTTCACCTTAGCATCCTGCAGCAGGTCCACTTTGCCATCTGTAGCCTGATATATCATCTCGCTGAGCATGATATAATAGCCGAAGCCGTAATTCCAATAACCCAGTCCTTCGGAGCAATAACCATCGTCGGTGAATCCTTCGAGGAAATTCTTCGAGTAGTGCTCCGCCGCGGCGATAAACAAAGCGCGATCTTCCGGTGAATCAATCACGGCCAGCGCCGAACCTGTTACACTTGCAAGGCATACGGCGTTCCAGTTATTCGTCCCTGTCATCCACCAGTTTTTTTCTCGCTTGCCTGATACCATGTCACGGTAAGGCTGGAAAATACGCCGGTCCAGGTTGTCACGAAGCAGCCGGCGTGTTTCAGGATTCAATTTGTCGGCCAGCAGATAATCGGCAGTCGCAAGCGACCAGGCCAAACCAGAGGAGCCGAGGTCGATATCGACGCTCTTGCCGTGAAAGTTGGTCAAGTTCCCGTCGTGGGCCGGCATGACCCAGGTCCTTTCGGAGCAAAGCTCACGGACGATTTTTTCGA
Organism: Sedimentisphaerales bacterium; assembly: GCA_016936275.1. Lineage (GTDB taxonomy): Bacteria > Planctomycetota > Phycisphaerae > Sedimentisphaerales > Anaerobacaceae > JAFGPJ01. The sequence continues at coordinate 902 of JAFGPJ010000222.1, read as the reverse complement.
ATGCCGGCACAAAACGCCCCTTGTTTTCCAGGCACTCGGCCAGCACGAACGTCCGGACTCTTCCTCGTCGGCGGCCGCTGACTCGCTGCCAGCGCGTACGGTTCCCAGTACGTGAGAAATCCAGATACAACTCGTCGGGCTGTTCAGGAATAGCTTGTTCCAAAAGCTGCTGCGCTTCAGAGATAATTCGCTTGAATGAATCTTTCTTAGCCAAGCCATCCCAGGTTCTTCGCTCACTGATCGATAAACCAAACCCGGCAGGATTATCAGAAAGAAGCAACGATATCTCCCTGATATGATCTTCTTCAATTTCTCCTACTCCCGCCAGAGCCGTACGCTGGAGAAACAAATTGCTAACGGAAACAAAGAAAATAGCTGTAAAAGTGAATTGATACGGCCGCCTTGATATTCGCCTGGTCATAGTAAATCCTTTCCATTTCAAGATGCCAAAGCCCAATAAACACAATATGATGTTACCAGAACAATAGTCCCAACGCAAGGATCGACAATTTATCTCCGCTACAGACTCTAATACATGTAAAATTCATCAAGTCCTGTGATACAAAAAAACAAGGCCTATACCAGAACTTGCTGGTATAGGCCATGAAATGAATCTAATTGTGCCGCTCCTTTAGCTATTGCGGTTTATGCTACTCAGCGGCCTCCCTCGGCTGATACAGACGAATGTCATCAACATATACCTTGCCTTTGCCTCCGGGCACCGTCGTGTTGCCCTGAGTACCAAGTCCAACGGCAATCCTATCGACATTGGTTAGATCGATTCCCTGATCAGCAAAAGCCGACAGCAGAATGCCCCACTCAGTCCAGGTGTCAATTTGTGCCGCGTTCGCATCATCATGGATAACTACCGCAGAATTGCCTGTACTGTTGGAAACCGCCAC
>JAFGPJ010000002.1 GCA_016936275.1 Sedimentisphaerales bacterium | reverse complement strand
GCGTTCATCTGCGGTAGATTAAAAACAGAATAAAGAATTCAGAATACAGTAAACAGAAGACTTTTTTCTTTTATATTTCTCGGTGTACTCTGTGTGCTCTGTGGCCATTTTGATTGATTATTTACTATTGATGATTGACTATTGTCTTTTTTCGTGTCCTTCGTGGTTAAATAAAAATCCGCGTTCATCTGCGGCCTTTGTCATTTACTATTTTCTATTGACTATTTATTATTTCTCTGTGTCCTCTGTGTGCTCTGTGGCTTAATCTGGAAAATTGAGTATTGCGAATTGGCCATAATAATGTTTTGCGGCCTTATCATAAGCCCGTGCGGCGTCGATTTCGTCGCGGAAATAACCGAGTTGCTTTCTCCTTCGATTAACGACGATTGTGACTCTCCATTTTTTGGTTTGCCGGTTATACCAGACGCCTCGGTATTTCGAGGTGGTGTTGATCTTGGGATAGCGGGCGTTTCGTGCGTTGTCGGCGGCGGTGGCGGGGCGGAGGTTGGCTTTGCGATTGTCCCAGCCGTGATGATTGATGTGGTCCACGTAGAGGTCGTCCGGCACGTCGATGACTTCGCGGTGCATCGATATGGTCAGCCGCTTTTTCAGTATCGGCGACCACTGACCTCTTATGGCGTAGTACGTACGGTCTCGCTTGCAGACGTACCATTTGTGTCTGCTCAGCCGGTCGTGGTCGTCCGGGTCCACGATGGCGTATTTGCCCTGCGAGAGGGGGATTCTGCGGAAAGTGTAGCCGTACCGCAGCTTTCTGTACCAGAGCAAAGGCAGCACGGCCGGCCTTTCCAGCCAGCTCGGTATTCGGATTCTGATAACGAACTCGACGATTTTCCCCGCCCCTCCCCGCTGTGCGGAATGTAGAATTTTGAATTATGAATTGAGAATTGTGGCGTTCGTAGATGGCCCGGTGAGGATTTGTTAAGGCCGGTCACGATTTTTCGCTTGCCCTTTTTGTATCGAATTTCTGTCCTTTGCCTTGAATTCTCCATTCTCAATTTTCAAATCTCAATTGCCGTGTTTCGGCCGGGCGGCGAAACACGCGCCCCCATAATTGGAGCTACCTGCGCTTTTGATGCGAAAATCTACAAAAATGTAGGCGGGAATTTTGACGTAAGTGCTTGTGGGCAAGGGAATAAAAAAAATTTTAGAATTTTAGATTTTTGTTCGGCGCTACCATCGCTTTTGATTGATTTTTCGGCAAAAATTTATCTATTTTATCAGCCGCAGAGGGCACAGAGAACGCCGAGAAGTATCAAAGAATCAATCAAGATAGTAATAGCTCACCCCATGAGATAGCTTGTCCCTTAGGGGGCGAAGCCGCCATCTCACGGGGTGAATCGTAAATAGTAAGCGGTTTTTAGAAGATGATTGAAATGGATTTATAGGGGAGTTTCAGGCCGAAAGCAGGGGGGCTACTGGAGCATTTTGTAGATTACAATTTTCTTGTTTTTGCGTTCATTTTCCCATGCCGAATATTGTTTTTGCGTATTGCCGAGAAAGTCCGGCACTTCGTTTTCGTCCCACAGTGGGATACCCCACGTGGTGTCCCATTTGGCAATAATAACGACGTAGTCAGCTTTGCCGGAAAAGGCAGTTTCGTATATAAACTCTTTTCGCTCGGCATAGAAAGTTATTCGCCTGTCAGGTACGGCGATCAGGTCGTCCGGATTGGTGTGTTCTTTGAGCCATATTGCAGCGGTTCTGTAACCCGGCTTGTCCGAACCGGGGCGGCTCAGAAGTTTGGGCAGGCAAATTATCAAGCCGATTATCAGGAGAATAAAAAACCACCGCCGGCAGTCTTCATCTGATGCCGTGCCGGACTTGGAGAATCTATTTGCAATGAAATCGGCAAACTTTTGCAGGCCGATGGGCACGTAAAAAATAGTGAAGACAACCAACGGCAGACAGTGCCTTCTGCTGATGTACTCCCAGTTGTAATATAGTGCTATCAGCATAACGACGTTGAGCGCTGCAAAAGCCGGCATGAAAAACTTCTCTATTTCTGTTGCGGAAGATTTCTTTCTGAAACGAAAATAGATGCCGATCAACAAAGCCGGCAGGAAATAGTACATCAGGTTCTCACTAACTGCCCCGGTAAGCTCGCCGATTGCTTTTAATATTTTGCCCGGCATGACGGAGGCTGATTGAGAATTGAGAATTGAGAATTGGGAATTAAGAATTGATAATTCTTCATTCTTCACACTAAATAAGGCTTTCAATTTTGCCGGTAGGAATTGTCCTGTTGCTGTCATGTATGGAGCGGCAGGGATTGCAAAACCGATTAAAAGAACTGACAATGCACAAAGCAGCCTTGGTCTGCTCATTTCCGGTTTCGGTGAAATGAGCCTGATGAATATCCACAAGGCCCCGTAAATGATTAATTGTGCGCATTCTGGCCGGATTGTATGCCCGAGCCCGGCAGCAAAACCGGCCGCTCCGAACAACCACCATTTGCCATGTTTTACTCCCCAAAATAAGAATAGAAAACCCGATGCTAAAAAAAGGATGTGCGGCCATTCCCTCAAAGCTTCACTTGCAAACTGTGCCGGGTAGGGCAGAAATATGAGGATGAGAATCGCCCGGAAACTTCTCTTGCTTCCGATCAGAAGTTTTCCAATGAAATACAAAGGGATTAGCGCAAGCAGCCGGCACAACAATGTGATACTTTGGGCCGAGTATATCCACGTAAACAATGATGAATTGTTGCTGAATGAGGCAATGAGTTGATAGGTTATGAAAATCAGAAATGGAAATCCGAAAGGCTGACCTTTAATAACATCTCGTGGGCTGCTCGAAAACTTTTTTGCCTGCTCGATATACCATACGCCGTCTTTGGTGATTACAACGGTCGTGGCAATCATGTAAACGCCTATTCCAAGAGCGATTAGTAATAAAATCGCAAGGTGGATGAGGTCTGGCTTTCTTGTTAACAGATTCGCAGGCTTACTACGAGACATCCTTATCCCTTGAGGAATATTACAAGCACAAGGATAGCACAGAGTGCAATCGCGCAAGGCACTATGAAAATGGAACGCCACTGGAACTTTTCGTCTTTTCTGAACTTGTCCATTATCATGCCGGCGAACTGTGTGCCGAGGAACAGGCCGACGCCGGTAGTGGCGGCAAAAAGAAGCGACTGCATAGAACCTCGTATCTCATCCGAAGCCAGCGTGTTTGCGAATATCTGACCGACGATGACAAAGAGCACGTAGGCCAGGCCGTGGAAAGGCTGACAGGCAACAATAATCCATCGCGGTTTCTGTTTTATGTAGGCGATGTACAGTATGAACCAGCATGTTGCTCCGACGATCAGGGTCCATTTGTATCCAATTGCGGTCATAAGGCGGGACATCAGGACGACGGTGGCTACTGCCTGAACAGCCTGCGCGATACCCATTGATGCGGGGACGTTCTTGGCTGGAATCCCTATATCCTGCATAAATGGTGCCGTGCCGAGGAAATAGAACTGCATCAGGCCGAAGAAGACCATTGAGACAATTATAAAGATCAGGAAGTTAAAGCCTGTGAACATGCTCATAGCCTGAAGTATCGGAGCTGTGCCGGTGCCGGCTGGTGGTGCATCGGGCAGGAAGAAGCATCCGACGCCCATTATTACTGAAAGAACAGCAGCGAGATATAGACAGTCGCTTCCTTTCTCACCGGTCTTGAATTTCCATCGCCAGCCGGTGAGTGACCAGGCAATTAAAGCCCAGCCGATCGGGGCCCAGATGAAAATATTTGCAGATGCAGCGTTGATTGCCTCTTCGTTGTCGAAGGCCTTGCCCAAATGGTGGAACATTAGGGAATTCACCAACGGCAGCGTTGCACAATAACAGAGTGAGTAGAGAAACATTACAACGAACAGGTTTTTGAACTTTGTCTGGCGCACGGCAAGGTACATGCAAACTGCGCCGAGCAGGTGGGCGATAGCGAGAATGATCTCGGTATTAACATACTTATCGGCGAGCTGTCCCGAGACCAACGGCATGAAGATACACGCCAGCGGGAAGGTTGCGTAAATCCATCCGGTCTGCTTGCCGCTCATTTTCAACGGGCCTACAAGTCGTGCTGCGAGCACCGGCATCCAGGCGCCCCAGATTGCGTACTCCATGAACATCGCAAAGCTAAGGGCGAAGTACAGTTTCCATTCCATTTTGTTCTCCTT
>JAFGPJ010000221.1 GCA_016936275.1 Sedimentisphaerales bacterium | reverse complement strand
TGGACAATAACGAAATGGCTTCACAGTTGGCCCAGTTTTCACAACTGCAGCAGCTCGAAAAAATGAATTCGAGCTTCGCAGACATTCTTTCGACCACCGAACGCAACTACGCCGACTCATTAATAGGCAAGGAGATTTCATTCGCATCAGAAAGCGATGCCGGGACACAGGCAATAACAAGCGGCACCGTCGAAGAAGTTATCAATAACCTTGGCGGCCAGACAGTGCTGGTCGTCGGTAATAATACGATCGCTTTAGAAAATGTAATATCAGTTAAAAACTAATTCGCCAATTAAAAATACAGATATAAGGAGAAACAAAAATGAGTTTTGCATTGTCAGCGGGAGTTACTGGATTGCAGGCCCACCAAAAAATGCTTGATATAGCAGGTAACAACCTGGCCAATGTCAATACGACTGCTTTTAAGTCCAGTCGAATCACGTTCTCGGAACTACTGAGTGAAACGATTAAGAAGGCATCACAGCCCACCACTTCAGTCGGCGGCACGAATCCTCAACAGATGGGCAGCGGTGTCGGCATCGCAGCTATATCTCCGAATATGGCCCAGGGTAATATCGTAAATACAGGCAATCCACTGGATATGGCGATCGAAGGAGAAGGCTATTTCGTATTGAGTGACGGTTCGCAAAACGTCTTCACGCGTTCAGGAGTATTTGCGGTTGATGCGGCCTCGAATCTGGTAGATCCTACCACGGGCTACCTTGTTCAGAGAATTGGCTCGACAGGTGTAAGTGACGGGTTCCAGACTGCCGGCGACAGCAATATTCATGTCCCTTATGATGTTGCGATGGCGGCAAAGGCAACAAGCGAAATAACTATAGTCGGCAACCTGAGCGCCGATGCTCATCTTCCCGTAACACAAACCAACGTGCTAAAATCGAATGTGCCATATACCACCAATAACGGTACGACGGCTACGGAGACCACCCTACTCAATAACCTCGACCAGACTACGGCCGGGACATACGTTGGCGCCACTATTACCGTTACAGGTTATGAGCATGACGGCACTCCTCTGAATGACGCCGCCCCTCTTGCTGTTGACGCAGCCACTACCATGCAGGACCTTCTCGATCATATAAATACTGTTCTTGGTGCTACCAACGCGGTGGCAACTTTGACCCATGGCCAGATAACGGTAACCGATGTCGATAGCGGGTTCAGCAAATCGGACATAAAGCTGTCGTTTACGAATGGCGGCACAGCCGATTGGGCAGAACCGGCGTATTTCGAAATATCGACTGTCGGCGGAGAGGAAGTCAAAAGTGTTAATATTACGGTTCACGACACTCAGGGAGGTAAACATGTTCTTACCGGGGCGTTTGTCCGATCTGATACTCCCAATACATGGGATATGGTACTTACCTCAATTACCGGCGTTGTCCATGATATTACTTTCGACAATCGGCGCATAGAGGATATTAGTTTTGACGCAGGTGACGGTTCTTTTGCCGGCTTGACCGGTACAGATACTGCCGAACTTGGGATAACGTTTGGACATGACACTGCAAATCCACAAACCATAACACTAAACATGGGTACTTCAGGTCAGCTAAACGGCTTGACACAGTTTGCAGGAAACTCTACCGCAGTGGCACGGGAGCAGGACGGCTACGAAGCAGGCAATCTTGCCACTGTTTCGGTCGATAGTGGAGGTACCCTTATTGGTGTTTTCTCCAACGGTATCAAGAAAAGCATCGCTACGCTTCAGATAGCGTTATTCCAGAACACATCAGCTCTGGAAAGCATAGGTGGAGGTTACTTCAACTTCTCGGCCAACTCAGGCGGGGCCGTAGCCACACAGGCCTTGAGCGGCGGTGCAGGCTCGATCCACGGCGGGGCATTGGAAAAATCCAATGCCGACGTGGCGACTGAATTCATAAATATGATTCAGGCTCAAAACGGCTTCCAGGCAAATGCCAGAACCATCAGGGTTGCCAACGACATACTGCAAGAACTGACCAACCTTATTAGATAGTAACTTCGGAACAGTGATATGGCAACTGCATTTGTAATAACCACAGGAATGAACGCTATATTTATGGCGCTAACGCCAATCGAGCGATGGCACGCCGCCCGTCGGCTTGAAAACGCATCGGGAGATCAGCGTTTGTTCATTATAATGTGTGTGGTTGCCATAATTATATTAACTGTTCTGTTCATAGTAACCGGCTACATGCACAAGGCCAAAGAGCATAATATCGTCAATAAGGTATTTGATATTTATGCACAAAGAATGGGTTTGAGCCGGCTCGAACGTCAAATCCTGCTGGATATAGCAGACAGAACAAAACTAAAACGTATCGAATCAATTTTTACCATGGTCACCGCTTTCGAGAACGGAGCCGCCGAATTGACAAAGGACGCCCTTGCACGCCGGGGAGCCAAGGCCAGCAAGAATCTAAGCGCCAGGTTGTCCGTCCTTCGAGAGAAACTCGGTTTTGAGAATAAACGGCCCACCTCGTCAGCAACCTCGAATAAACCCAGCAGCAAACAAATTCCCACAGGCAAACAACTCTATATGACCCGCCTCAATGCTGGCGAGTCTAAAGAAATCGAGTCCGTAGTCATAGAAAATAACGATGTTGAGCTTACCGTCAAACTACAAACATCCCTGGAAAGCAAGCCGGGAGAGATTTGGTCCGTGCGTTATTATTTCGGCGTATCGGTCTGGGAGTTCGAGACTTCTTCGATAAGCTGCTACGGCAACATTTTGATTCTGAATCACAGCAGTAACATACGATTCATCAATCGCCGGCGTTTTTTGCGTGTTCCGGTAAACAAGCCTACCTTTATCGCACGATTTCCTTTTACACGAACGCTTCAACCAAATAGTGATAGCGGCGGAAGAACCGCTAATATCTCCGAAAACAGTTGGGGGCCGCCGGAATTTGTGCCGGCATCTGTTACCGAGATGGCCGGCCCCGGCCTGCGGGTAGAAGCGCCGCTGGATGTAAAGGTCGGTGATAGAGTGCTGGTGATACTTAAGTTGAGTGAAGAAGAGCAGCAGAAACCGAACTCGCAAAGAACCGGCAAAACCGCTCCGGAGAAGATCGTAGAAGATATCGGTGAGGTCAGACACACCCAAAAAATAAAAGACGGTTTTTCAATAGCGGTCGAATTGACAGGGCTTAGCGATCCGAACATTAACGAACTGGTCCGCGTAACCAACGCGGCCTCTCTGAAAACCAGGGCCAAAACTATCACCGATCAGACCTTCGTTGAAACTAATGAGACAGAGCCAGAGAGGCCGGAGCCGGCAGTACTGCAGGGAGTCTGAGAATGTCAGCGATTACAGATCAGGTTAGTACAAGCATTGATGCCTTAACAAAGGAATTTAATATCATTACGCACAACCTGGCTAATGTAAGCACCGTCGGATTCAAGCGCCGATGCAACGCATTTTCACTATCACTTGAATCACAGGATCCTGAGTCGTATTCGCCCGGTACCATCGACTTGAACTCGGCATTCGACTTTTCACAGGGCGGCATCGTTGATACCGGAAGACCGCTGGATTTTGCCCTGCATGGAAAAGGGTTCTTCGTGATAGAGACTCCCGAAGGGCCGCGTTACACCCGCAACGGTATCTTCAACGTAAATCAAAACAGCCAAATTGTAGATTCGCTGGGTCGAATCGTAGCAGGCCAGGCCGGTCCAATCACGATACCGGGCAATGTCGGTATTTCGCAATTAAACGTATCGGATGACGGAACGATCAGTGCCGGCGAAATAGCAATTGGAAAATTCAGGCTGGTCGATTTCAACGATAATGAAAACAAGCTCCTGCCGACCGGCGATAGCTGCTACAGGATGCCGGATGTGAATGTTCAACCGGCCGACGCCGAAAATATAGTCGTAAAACAAGGATACCAGGAAGCGTCTAATGTTCAGATCATCGACGAGCTGGTGGACATGATACTGGTTTCCAGACTCTACGAAGCGAATATGAAATCCATTACAGCAGCAGGGGAGGCTTCAAGCAGTCTTATGAGCGTAGCTATGGGCTGAGAAGCCACTTAGATATAAGGAGAAAAATATTATGTTGAGAGCATTTTCCACCGCAGCGACGGGCATGACGGGTCAACAGATGATGGTGGATACTATCGCTAATAACCTGGCCAACGTCAACACCACTGGTTTCAAGCGCAGCCAGATAAATTTTCAGGATTTGCTTTATATTACTTCGGAAGAGCCCGGTACGGAAATAGCTTCCGGTATCAATTCTCCCACCGGCATAGAAATAGGCAGCGGAGTCCGTGCCGCATCGACGACAAAAGTATTCAGTGCCGGCGAGCTTGAGAATACCGCCCGGCCCCTCGACATAGCTATTACGGGTGACGGCTTCCTTCAGGTTACCATGCCGAATGGTGATTTACGCTACACCCGCGACGGCTCATTGATGACAAACGCCAACGGCGAATTAGTTACTTCCAGCGGATATTCCATAGAGCCGGCCATCAGCGTTCCAATAGATGCCGTCTCCGTAAGCATCGAAAAAGACGGAGGCGTTAATATTACCGATGCTGCGGGTTCCCAGTCCGTTGTCGGCACGATTCAACTGGCGCGCTTTCCAAACCCATCCGGCCTTTCAAGTGAAGGCGGCAACCTGCTGGCGGAAACCATGGCAAGCGGCACACCCACTACCGGCACGCCGGGAGAAAGTGGTTTCGGCACGATCCAGGCTGGATTTTTGGAAAAATCCAACGTTCAAATGGTAACCGAGCTGGTCAACCTTATCACCGCACAGAGAGCATACGAGATCAACTCGCGGGCGATAAGGGCGGGCGACGATATGCTTCGAACGGCAAGCGATATTATTAGATAGGTCTCAATATGAGCATAAATAACAACACGAAAACAAAAGGGCATAAGAGCATAAGAATATTTACAGCTTGCCTGGTTATGATTCCGGCTCTTTTTTGCCGGGCATCGGCAAATAACAAAACCAACCAATCGCAGGCAGACTCCTGCTTAAAGATTTATCTGCCAAGAGAAGTTACCATCAAAAACAGCAACCTGAAACTGGGCCAGGTCAGCATCATCCGGGGCAGCGAAACTCTTGTGGCCAGAGCAGAAGAAATCGCATTAGGGCGGATTTCTGTGCCGGGCCAGAAGATCGTTATAGACAGGCCAACGGTTCTAAGCAGATTGGCTTGTAACGGAATTCCCGCATCTAAAGTAACACTAACCGGCTCAGAAGAAACAACCGTAAAACAGCAAAACCACACTATCAGCAGTAGTGAATTTGTTTCACTGGCGAACTCTTTTTTAGAAAAGAATCCCCCCGGTAATTCAGCTTGCAGATGGACCTTGATACGCAAACCAAAAGATTTTGTTGTATCCGCAGGGAGCAAGGAAATAAGTTTTTCTCCCCGACTGGTCCAAACCGGTGTAACAAACCAGGCGAGAATCGAGATTGCAGTGCTTTCCGGAATTAACAAGATAGCTGTTCGCCAGGTAACTTTTGCCTTGGTATATGACTGTCGACAGGCAGTCACAAAAGTAGATATTCCGGAAGGCGGCATCATCAGTCCTGAAAACATAAAGATAGAAAATATTCAATCAAACAATTCCGATCCTTCTGAATGGAAGCCGCCATACGGCCTAATTACCAAACGCCGGCTGCCGGCAAACACTGTGATCCATCCGAATATGTTAGGATCTCTCAAATCCCCGGTTATCGTAAAGAGAAATCAAAACGTTGTTATTCGTATCGAAAGGCCCGGATTTCTAATTACAGCCGCAGGGAAAACCATGCAGGACGGCAGTGCCGGTGAATATATAAAAGTCCGAAATATGGATTCACAACGAATCATCCTGGCAAGAATCAGTGAAGACGGCAGCGTCGAACCGGTGTTATAGAGAATATTTTCTGCAATAATTTAAAAAAGAAAAAACGACAAAAGGAGAAACCATGAATAATAAAATGTTATTACTTGTCTTAACAGTCTCGGTATTCCTCTCAACCGCCTGCTCACAAGCAGGCTCCATCTGGGCCAAGCGGGACAAAAATATGAAAGCCGTATATGCAGACGATGTCGCCCGCCAGATAGGTGATGTCCTGACAATCACAATCACCGAAAACAGCACGGTCGATAACAAGGCAAAAAGAGACATGAAAAAGGAGACCGACCGTTCGACTACTTTCAACGGAGACCTTGGCGGTTTCGCCGATCTCGGTGAATTCGGCATGTCCGCTGAATCGGACAATGAGCTGAAAAGCAAGGCCGATTACAAGGATGAACGAAAGTTCATCGACAATATTACCGTGGTCGTAGTTGATATCCTGCCGAACCGCAATCTTGTAGTTTTGGGAACACGCAATCGCGATATCTCAGGTGACACACAAACCATTGAGGTAAGCGGCATAGTCAGGCCAAGCGATATTTCGTTCGATAACAAGGTTAAAAGCGAGCGGGTTGCGGACTTTCGTATCGTATCCAAGAATGGCGGAATTTCAGCGCCATACACGAAACCGGGCTGGCTTGAAGGCATACTAAATGTTGTTTGGCCGTTCTAATTGCACGATACAGACAGATTTATTTCTATCAGAGCGATAAATTATGAAATCAAAAATGAATATGCGAGCCAAAATGCAAAAGAGCATAATAACACTAATGATTTGTTCGATGCTGGTTTGTGAATCTATGTCCGGCATCGGGTATTGCGAGCGGATAAAGGACATCGTTGATATCCAGGGTATTCGCAGCAATCCGCTAACAGGCGTCGGGTTAGTAATCGGCCTGGCCGGCACCGGCGATACAACAACGCTTTCGCGGCAAATGCTTACGAATTTATTAAGGGATTCAGAACTCGTTTTAACTCCCACTGACCTGACCGGCGGCAATATTGCCGTGGTTTGGGTAACGGCGGAGCTGGGGCCATTTGCCCGTGAAGGTTCCCGAATCGATGTCGATGCCGCCGCGATAGGAGACGCTAAAAGTCTTCAGGGTGGAAAACTCCTGCCGACACCCCTGAAGGGTCTCGATGGTCAGGTTTACGCCATAGCCGAGGGAGGAATTTCAATCGGTGGCTGGACGGCGGCAGGCGATAAAGCCTCGGTCACAAAGAACCACCAGACGGTCGGTCGAATTCCGGGCGGAGCAACGGTTGAAAAGGAAGAAATAGCCACATTCGTCGAACACATCGCCGACAAGAGAGTGATTACGCTAAATCTTAGAAACATCGATTTTTCAACTGCAAGCCAGGTCAGTCAGGCCATCAACCAGAATTATCCACAAAGTGCAGTGGTCGTTGATGCCGGCACCATTCAAGTCAAAGTGCCCGACGAAGTTCGCCAGGGGGACATCGCGGGTTTTATAGATGATATTACAAAACCGCAAGTCCAGGTCGATGCTCCTGCAGTAGTTGTTATCAATGAACGTACGGGCACCATTGTCGTCGGCGAAAACGTCGGCATATCCGCTGTGGCAATATCTCAGGGCAGTCTTGTTGTAAAGATAAAAGAAAGCGAAATCGTTTCTCAGCCTACCGCTCCTTTCTCCGATTCGGGCACAACGGAAATTGTCCAGGACACGAAAATAGGGGTCGAAGAACAGGAGGCTTTTTTGATTCCCATATCCCGGTCGGTTACTGTTGCTGAATTGGCCAAAAGCATCAATGCCATAGGGGCTACACCGACTGACCTGATAGCGATATTCAACGCCCTGAAAAAGGCCGGAGCCCTCCAGGCCAGGCTGGTGATAATGTAGGAGTAGTTTCATGGACAGCACCAAACTGATATTAACCGAACCCGTTTTGCCGCCGGCTCCGCTGGAGCAGCTCCGAAAATCCGGATTTAAAAACGTTTCAGACGAGAAAAGAAAACAAATAGCCAAAGATTTCGAGTCCGTCATGATCAATAAGATGCTGGATGAAATGAAGAATACTATCGGGGACTGGAGCTTTGAAAAAGATGGGCCTTCCGATCAGGTGCAGGGAATATTCTGGATGTATCTTGCCCGTGACATGGCAAACAACGGCGGCATCGGATTATGGAAGGACATACACAAATTTCTAACCAATGCCGGCAGTTCAAACATGGAAGGCAAGTCACTGGATGGGCAAACATGAATGCGGCAGTAGTATCAATAGAAGATAAAATCGATCGGTTGTTGGCTTGTTTGGACCAGGATGCCCGGCATATCCAGGAAAGTCTGCTGCATTTGAATGAAATGCGCAGATTGGTTATCAAACGCGACGAAGCCGCTTTGGGCAAACTACTTGAGAGTATCCAGGCCGTGTCAGGCTCTTACAAAGATCATGAATTAAAGCGGAGATCAATACGAAAAGAATTGGCCGATAGCCTCGGCTGTGACTTCAAGCAAATGACTTTATCAGCACTCCAGGCAAGTCTCCCGGAAGCAAAAAAAGATCTGGTAACTCAGACGAAAGAAAAGCTAAGATCGCTGAGTGCGGAACTTAAGAAAGAATATTTGAGCACCGCTTTGCTCTTATCCGAATGCGCAAGATTCAATAACCTGCTTTTGAAAGGTATTTTCGACCTCGGCAAGACGCAGTCGGTTCACTACAACCCCAATGGCGAAACCAGCCGGCAAATTGATATGACCTTTGTAAATTTACAGTTTTAAGAAATTATTGTCTGAGTAGATATAAAAGATGTCGAGTTATAATATAGGTCTTAGCGGTCTTGACGCTGCCCAGAAGGCACTTGATGTAATCGGTAATAATATTGCAAATGCAGCTACCGAGGGCTATCACCGCCAGAGAATAGAGTTCTCACCGGCTTATTCATCGCTAGATGGACCAATTTTGCTTGGTGGAGGTGTCGATATCAAAGGTATAACGAGGATGGTTGACAATATCGTGGAACAGGAGCTACTCCGGCAGCAGTCAGCGTTGGAGCGTGTTTCGCAGGAATATGGCACGCTGCGCACTATTGAAAACGCACTCGGAGAGCTTTCCACAGAGAACGGTGGTTTGAACGCAGCGATAGATAAGTTTTTTAATTCATTGCAGGACCTTAGTGCTCATCCAGCGGAGACCATCTGGCAAAATCAAGTCGTCAGCGATGCGAACGCTCTGGCCGTCCAGTTCAGGACAATAGGAGAATTTTTGAATACATTGGAAGACCAGATTACTTTAGAAACCGAAATTACCATTGACTCTATCAACACTCTGACAAGCCAGATTGCCGAATTCAACGGTAAGATAGAAGCAGTTGAGATGGTGGGGGGCAATGCAAACGCTATGAGAGACCAAAGGGGTCAGTGTATATCAGAGCTATCCGAGTTAATTGACATCCAGACGGTGAATAGAAAGCATGGTGTGATTGATATAATAAATACTGGTATGATAGCACTGGTGGTAGGTACTAGCGTCAGTGAACTGGAGAAGGGTTTCGATGAGAATGGCAAATTGGGTATTAATATCACAGGTGCATATAATTACATCACAGACGTGCAAGGTGGAAAAATTGGTGGATTACTGTCGCTAAAGAATGAGATTGTCAGCGATATTCACGATGACCTGGACTCTCTGGCCGGTGCAATAATACAGCAGATTAATCAATACCACGTTCAGGGGGTTGGTTCGGAAGGTTCTTTTACCAGCTTGAACGGCTGGGCGAATGCAAGTGGAGATTTGGCTGATTTTTCCACTGTTGCTGCCGGCTATACGTACATCCGAGTTACAAATACCAGCACCGGCGCAGTAACCAGAACTGCAATTCCCGTCCTGCAAGATGCATCATCCGATACACTAACTGAGATAGCCGACTTTATTAATGGGGCCGGTGTTGCCAATGTAAGCGCTTCTGTGAATTCTTCAAATCAGCTCACCATCACAGCCGCCACGGGCTATGAATATGATTTTCTACCTGCGGTACTGTCGGAGCCTGAAACTGCTGATATTGATTTTAACGGCTCATCGGATCCGACTGTAAGTATATCAGGTATTTATACAGGCAGTTCAAATGACACTTTAACATTTACCGTCTCCGGCACCGGTGATGTCAGCGTTGATGCTCTTACGCTTACGGCAAAGGACATCGCATTAAATACAATAGCTACAATTAATATCGGTTCCGGCTATGCGGCTGGTGATAAAATTGATATTGGCAATACAGGAATCAAAATAGCTCTTGGCACCGGTGATCTGGCTGATGAAGATTCTTTCAGCATCGATGTTTTTGGCAACACAGATACTTCCGGACTATTGGCGGCTGTAGGAATCAACACTTTTTTCTCCGGCAGTAGCGCGGATAATATAGACGTTTGCTCGGATATATCTGCTAATCCCAGGCGAGTGGCAACGGCTCTGGGGGCAGACATGGCCGATAATACCAACGCTGTGCGAATGGCAGGTATGAGGGATGAGGCTGTCAGCGGTCTGGACAGCCTGACATGCGGGGAATTTTATCGCCAGCTTGTTACTGATATCGGTCAACAGCTTTCAGTCAAACAAATGCGCCAAGACAATATCGAGGTCATGGTACTGAATCTCGCAAACCAGCAAGGCGAAATCAGCGGCGTTGACATCAACGATGAGGCAGCACAACTATTGGTTTTTGAACAGATGTTTCAGGCGATGGCCAAATATATAAGTACAATTAACTCGTCAATAGCAAGTATTATGGAAATAATATAAACGCTCCTGTTTATTTCAGGGAACTTTATGAGCGGAACACTGAACAATGTCTACAACAATATCAGCTTTGCATTGAATCTGCACTACAAGGCGATGGCTCGCCTGCAGGAACAAGCATCCACAGGCTCGCGGATAAGTCGTGCTTCTGACGATCCCTCTGCTGCCTATCGGGTTTTAGGTCTCAACTCTCAGCAAAGACTGCTGGAAAATTACATGGACAATATTTCCGATGCTAACAGCGTACTGGAGATTTCCACCTCTGTTATCAACGACATGTCATCAATAATTGATGAGACAAAGGTCGGTCTGACTCAGATTATCAGCGGTACATACGATGAAGGTGGACGCCAGAGACTTGCAAAGCAAATCAACGATGCCCTGGAACAGATGGTTTCTTTAGCCAATACTCAACATTTAGGTCAGTACATTTTTGGCGGGAGTAAAACGAGCTCGGCACCTTATGCAGTGCAGCGTACTAATGGAGAAATCACAAGTGTAACCTATCAAGGCAGCTCTCAGCAGCGAGATATAGAGGTAGCTCCCGGGGTTCAATCTAACGCTTATCATGTAGGTGAAGACATTTTTTGTTCTGACAACCGGAGTACGCCTGAGTTTCTGGGCGATACCGGCGCTGCAGCAGGATCTGGAACATCGAGTGTTAAAAGCGATGTCTGGCTGACTGTAACCTATGATGGCAGCGATTACAATCTTTCTATTGATGATGGGGTTACAGTGATAGACGTTGGAGATGTTTCAGATCCAAGCAATGTTGCCGTGACGAATTCCGCGGGACAGGTTTTATATGTAGATGCTACGAATATAAGCAGTACCGGTGTAGATATGGTTCGCGTTCCAGGGACTTACGATGTATTTAACACTCTTATTAGCGTCAGGGATTTATTAGAAAACGAAAGAGGTCTTTCAGATACTCAATTAGCACAGTGCCGGAACAGGTTGTCAGATTCATTGGAAGAAGTAAGGAGTCTTTTGACAGAAAAAGTGATTTCCATAGGCTATAAAATCGGATTTATCGATGACCTTAAAAACTCTCTTGAGAATATAAAATTCGACACAGAGGATGAAGCCACTATATTACAGGAAGCCGACATTGCCCAAATAGCTATAGACCTGTCTCGTCGTGAAGTTTTATATCAAATGTCGCTGTCAGTGGCTGCAAAACTTATGTCAGTATCGCTGCTGGACTACCTCGGTTAGCCACCACGAATGATATTTGAAAAGTAGAAAGGTATGTTCTTGAACAACAAGTATGTTTGATATTTATACAGATTTCATGAGGGATACCGCCAAATTGCAAATACGCAGCAATACGGTTTAACGGCACGGAATTTGCACGTAAGATTGTCAAGGCTTCAGCTTTTTTCGTAAGCAAAATCCGCTTCGCGGGACTTTATAGGAGTAAAGCAGATGACACTGTGACCAGATTCAAACCCGCTTGGTGGGCGAGCACAAAACAAGGCATTTGAAAACATAAATCACTACCAGAGAGATTTGCAATTGGCCGAAACATATATTGCAACCGGCAGAGCGAACGAAACCATGCAGCTTTTCGATAAAATGGAACAAATGGATGTGCCGAATACGGATGTCCTGAACAGAACCACCAGAGCACGTATAAGTGCGGAATGGAAATCCTTGAAGGAAAAGAATCGCTATGGACATAAGGCATAACAACGTTGACCAACAACATGATTCTACTCAGCATTACGAAGCATTGCAGGAAATGGGAGACTGTTACGCTTCTGTCGGCAACTACAAACTGGCACAAAAATACTACGAAAAGGCCGCCGTCCTGGCACCTGATACACCCGACCCTTATGTCGGACTTGGTGTAGTCGCCCTGCAGAATAATCAGCTTGATGATGCCGAAATAGCCTTTAAGGT
>JAFGPJ010000022.1 GCA_016936275.1 Sedimentisphaerales bacterium | reverse complement strand
TATAGTGAAGTCTTTGCGTTTTCCATCCCGCAGTACGACGAGATCGACTTTCGTATCCGGTCTTAACATTGCTACGCGATTAAGGAACTCGTTGCTTTTTTCAACGGGCTGGCCTTCGAATTCGACGATGACGTCGTAGCGTTTCAATCCGGCTTTTTCTGCGGCAGTATCCTTACGAACATTTGATATAAGTGCACCCTTTGTATCTTCTTCTAAGTCGAGAGCAGCAGCCAATTCAGGAGTTATGTCCTTAAACTCAATACCGAGGAAACCTCGCTCAACAGAGCCGCCTTCACGGATTTGTTTATAGGCGTGCTGGGCCATGTTTGCTGGTATCGCGAAGCCGATTCCAATATTGCCGGTCGCGCCGTAGATGGCGGTGTTCATCCCGACAACCTTACCTTCGAGATTTAGCAAAGGACCGCCGGAGTTGCCGCGATTAATGGCGGCATCGGTTTGAATGAAGTTTTCAATATTAGCCAGGCCGACGCTTCTGCCTTTGGCGCTAACGATGCCGGCGGTGACTGTATGGCTGAAACTAAGCGGATTGCCGATAGCAAGTACCCATTCGCCGACTTCAAGGGCATCGGAGTCGGCGAATTCGAGATAAGGCAGTTTGTCGGCGTCGATTTTAACCACCGCGATATCGGAATCCGGGTCCGTACCTTTAATTTCAGCGGTGAATTTCCTGCCGTCCTCGAATTCGATGGTGACTTTCTCGGCCCCTTCGACCATGTGATTGTTTGTAAGGATATAGCCGTCAGGCGAGATTATAAAGCCCGATCCAAGAGCCAACAGGGATTGTTGGGGCTGTTGATATCTCCGCGGGGAGCGTGGGTAGCGCTCACGAGGAGAGCGTGGTCCGAAGAAATATTCGAAGAGATCGTCGCCGAACGGTGAATCGTAATAGGTTTGGCTGTCCTGAGAGATAACTTTCTCGGCTTTGAGGCTGACAACGGCTGGTGATGCCTTTTCGGCGATAGAAGCGAAGGCTTTGCCCATTTGCTTTAAAGCACTGATACTTTCCGGGTCTGCCGCGAAGGCGCCCAAAGGTGTAGTAAAGAAAAACAGTAAGGTTAAAATTACAAGATCACTTGTGCAATTTCTATTCTCTTTGTGGCTAATAATCTGCATTTTGGTCTCCAATTTACAAGTTTAGCAAAACAACCATAAAAACTTGCGGTTCATCTTTAAATATATACGTTTTAAGCACTTTCTATACGATTTTATTGTATGAAAGTTCAGGACGTCAAAGATATTTTCATGCTGCCTGATATATTGATTGATAATGCTTTGTAAGCACTATATAATAGCTTCATTTATAAAAGCGAATGTATATCATAATTTTTTTAGGATTATAACTATGAAACTACTATGGATTTTCAGAGCTATCTTTATTGTTGTTGTTGTGGCGGTTGTGTTTGTTAATATCGGTTCTTCGATAATGGACAAAGATGAGGAGAACTTGCCCTCAAAGGAGGTATACGAGGCTAATTTACGCGCAATTGTTTTTAGCAGCATAGGGATGGCGTTTTTTGTCCTGCTGTTGGATATTTTAACGCCGAAGAAAAAGTTCAGCGCTCTGGCAGGTGTGTTTTTCGGTTTGTTGGTTGGCTTGCTTATTCTTTGGGTGTTGGCCCCTGTGGTCGATATGATGATCACTACTTTCAGCGTTAACGTTACCATGCCGGGGATTACGGCGATCAAATGGGTTCTCGGTATATGTATATGTTATCTTACCATCAGTATCGTTATACGGACCAAGGATGATGTTCGATTCGTGATTCCTTATGTGGAATTTGCCAAGCAAACCAAGGGCGCTCGGCCTCTGGTTGTAGATACTTCGGCTATTATTGACGGACGAATTGTGGACTTATGCCAGAGTAAATTATTCGATGCCCCGCTGATTGTTCCTCGTTTTGTGCTCAACGAGTTGCAGCTCATAGCCGATTCGGCCGACAAGCTCAAGCGTAATCGTGGTAGGCGGGGACTCGATATACTCAACAAGATGCAGACGGATCCCGTTATAGATGTGGAAATTGATGATACAGTGCTTCCTGAGGTCGAGGAAGCCAAAGGTGTCGACCAGAAATTGCTGATGTTTTCCAAGGCATGTAACGGGCGGCTGGCGACCACGGATTATAACCTCAGCAAGGTCGCACGAGTGCGTGAGGTTGACGTGGTGAATATAAACGACCTGGCCAATTCGCTTAAGGTCGTTGCCTTGCCCGGCGAGACGATGGAAATCAGAATCTTAAAGCCGGGCGAAGAAGCAGAGCAGGGCATCGGTTATCTGGATGATGGTACAATGGTCGTCGTCGAAGGCGCCCGCAATAAGATCGGTCGGGATCTGATTATTAGCGTCACCAGCTCACTTCAGACCTCTGCCGGGAAGATGATTTTCGGCAAGTTCGAGGGATTCTTACAGGATGCCGGGGCGGTATCGCAAGAGACAAACGGAGACAACAGGCGAAGACCTTATAAAAAGTCGGGCAGATCGAATACGTCAGGGAACAACAGGCAGAGGAAATAAAAGCTCGAAGAAGTATTTTGGAAGCAATGTTCCTTCTTGCTTTCCATGCTATGTTTTTGCGCCGGTTATTTGGACTTCAAAAGGCATTTCATGAATATCACAATGCTAAGCAGGTAACCGGCGGTGAATAACCATCGATAAAAGTAGGATGCATAATCCTGCTCTGTGATATGCAGGCCGGGAAGGCAAAAAGATACAACCACGATAAGACCAGATGCACAAAAGCCAAGCCAATCCGGCAGTGTCGCTCTAATTTCTCGGCCACAGGAACACCGATAGAGTATTACTGCTGCGAACACAATCAATGTTGCTGAGATAAGTACGGGGTAGAGAACTGGTGAGGCCCACGTAATGGGCAAGAGAAACAGGATGTCCCAGTCCATGATCGAGGCCGGCCAGTCGAGGAGGATTTTGAGCCAGACGTAGTAAAAAATGTCCCAGACGGCGAAGATTATCATGAAATAAGCAAATCGTTGCTGACGATTGTGGCCGAACAGCCAGGCACTGGTGAAGATTAAGACGATTGTGGCGGCCTCTCTGCCGATCTCGGTTAACAAAATCCGCCTGGATAATGCGTCGATGCCGAATACGGTCATTGGGAAGGTAAAACCATCCGGATGAAAGATTTGCCTTAGGTAAACGACTACGGCGGCTTCGATGTATCCGAAGGCGATGCTGAAAACGACAGCTATCAGGAATGTTTTGATTGTTGTCTTCGGAGATTCGGGAAATTTATCGGGGATTTTCTCGGCTGCACTCATGGTGTCATATTTTCTGTAGTTCTTCAAGTAACGCCGGTATGATTTTGCTTTCCGGGACAGCAGAAACTTTTCGGCCGTTGCGGTAGATATATCCTTTGTTTTTTGCAGCGCATATTGCCAGCTCGGCGTCGGCCGCTTCGCCGGGTCCGTTAACGACACAGCCCATCACCGCGATACGAAGCGGCTTGTCGATTCGGCTGATGGCTTTTTCCACTTGGCGAGCTAATTTTATCACGTCGATTTCAGAGCGGGCGCATGTCGGGCACACAATCAGTTCCGGATTTGAACGTTTGTAAAGACCGAGTGTAATTAGAATCTGCTTTGCGATTTCTACCTCTTCTACGGGATTACCGGCGACACTTACCCTGATGGTGTCACCAATACCTTCGGCAAGCAGGGTTCCGAGAGCAATAGCCGACGGCATCCGGGCGTCTTCAGGAAGGCCGGCGTGTGTCAGGCCAAGGTGGATAGGATAATCGAAAGTTTCAGAGATAGCTCGATTGATTTCAATGGTTCGTACTACATCGCTGCTTTTTGCGCTGAGGACCAACGAATTAAAATTACGGCTCTCAAAAAGACGGATGTAACTTTTCATCTCCTTGAGCATCAAAGCGGTTCGTTTTTGAGCGGGAACAGGCTCCTTCTTAAGGTCCCTGATGCTTGCCTCGTTAACGCCGATGCGGATTGCAATCTTGTGCATTTTGGCCGCGTCGATGATTCGGATGATATCCTTTAGGTTCTTAATATTGCCGGGATTGAGCCGTATTTTGGCAGCGCCGGCTTCGATTGCCTCGATAGCCCGGTTGGCGCTAAAATGCACGTCGGCAATAAGAGGAATATCTACTTTCTGTACAATTTTTGCAAAAGCATCCGTATCGGCTCGTCTGGGCACGGCCAGACGCATTAATCTGCAACCGGCATTGACAAGCTGTTTAATCTGCTTTACGCAACGAGCCACGTCAACCGTAGGTACTTTCGTCATTGATTGAATAACAATAGGATATCTGGAGCCGATTTTAACCGTGCCGATTTTAACAGTTTTTGTTTTTCTTCTCTTAATCACGCCAAAATTGTAGCTTGTTTCGTGCTTGTGAGCAAACTAAAATAATCCTAAGCCAGAGAACAGGCATTTTATTATAGTCGTCATATCGATTAATAGAGATTTACACGGAAGTCTGGGAAAGGCGGCTCAAAATGATCATTGGAAATATGCGCTGACCTGCCGAATTTCCCCGGCAACACTTTCATGTCCAGCATAGATTGGGCGATGAAGCTTATGTTGACGGAGACGCCGTGAGCCGGAATTATTTTTTCACCCATACCAGCTTTGCGATGCGTATGCCGTCTAAAGCGCCTTCGTTCAGGGCGGCAATGTAGTAGTGATTTTTGTAGAGGATGATTTCCGGCGCCGCTACGGGTAGTGTGCAGACGAAATATTTTTCGTCCTGGTTAATGCCGAACATCATCGGGTCGTTTGAATGGTAGATGCAGGTCTGTGGGGCGTCTCTTTTTCGGATGTTACCTTTGAAAGAGCCGTATGTTTGCGTTTTGAATAGGTAGAAATCGCTATCGCCCAGCTTCACAACGTGGGGACATTCGGATGAATATGCGTTAGTCCCGGCCCGGCCGCCGTATGCAACGACGCTGGACTGACTCCAGTCTTTGAAATTTTCGGTCGTCCGGACATAGACCACGCCCTGACGGTTCGGATAGGCCGTATAGTAGGCATACCATTTGCCTGCATGCGGTAGAAGCATAATATCGCGAGTATTATTGCCGGGACCCTCGGAAAACATGCCTGTCTTACCGTTGGCTTGAATAACGCGGGTGAAGTTTTTGCCGTCTTTGCTTGTGGCGTGACAAATGTTGACCCAGTCGCCGTAGAACAGGTGGTATGTGTCGCTTGCTTTTACCACGTGCGGCGCCTGGAGCCCGCCGGGTGTTTCGCCCACCGAAGGATCGGCCTCCATTGCTATACCCATGGGTTTCCAATCGGTATCCGTGAGGTTTTGTCCCTCCCAGCGATAAAAGAATCGAGATTTGCCGTCTTTGCCGCCGGCGGTCGTGCCGCGAATACATGACCATAGCTGCCACGTACCGTCCGCCGCCTGCCAGACGGCAAAATCGACCGGCTCCTGCTTTTCGGTGGCGTATTTATGGTCCATCGGATTACCTGCAACCTGCCACCACTTTCCTTCGATTTGCGGCACAAGGACCAACTTGGATGTGTTACCTGCGTGCGCTACTAAGTTCAGAATGGTAATAAATATGAATATTTTCGAAATATTTTTCATAACTGCTATTGCAGGTTTATTGAGCCGCTGCTGGTCTGCAAGTGCAGCTTTCCGCTTCCTTCACCTATTGTTCCGCTGAGTTTCTTTTTGCTGATTTGGCCGCTTATAGTTATTGGCCGGCTGGTTCTTACTGAGCCGTAGCTGGTTGACATATCGACCTGGCCGGCGAAGTTTTGCGGAGCAGTCAAGTTGATACTCCCGTATGAAGTGACTAAGTCGGCAACGATTTCGTCCTGCGTCGAGTCCGAACAGGTGATATCGAGATTACCGCTGCCGGATTTGGCCGTAATCTCATTTGTCGTAATCTGTCGGCATGTGATGCGTCCGTACGAGGTGGACAGATTGGTCGTATCGGCGGAAGATTCCGTCACGCTGATGCTCCCGCTGCCCGAATGCAATTTGATTGATTTACCTTTAAGCTCATCGGATACGATAGAGCCATACGAAGTGTGTACATCACAATCGCTGAAAGAGGCGTTAGAAAGTTTGATTTTGCCGCTGCTGGTTTTAAGTTTGATATCTCCGTCCGACATGTCCGTGCAGGTTATCGAGCCGTAGGACGTCGTTAGCTGCGCCGAGCCTCTAATAATTTCAGCAGTAATCGAACCGCTGCTGGATTTAACGATAATATTGTCCCCTGTGATGTTCCTGCAGTTGACGGAGCCGTAAGAAGTATCCAAATTAGTCGGGCCTTCTATATTTTTCGCTTGAATTGAGCCGCTTGAAGTTTTGCCGGATGCTTGTCCTTTGATATTGGCAATCTCGATCGCACCGCATGAGCTGACGCATTCGATATTCGTTTGTTTCGGGACGGTTATGTCATAGCTGATGCTTACCGAGCGATTGTTCCTGCTCGGTGGTTTGTCGGCCTTTATTGTCAGGGTATCCCCGACTGTTTCAAGCTCTATCGTTACCTGCTCGGCTAATAGCTGTGCTTCTTCTTCGGTTGGAGCCCTTCCGCATATTTTAGCTATAACACTGCACTCGGTGACGTCACCGCCGGTGATTGTTATGGAGCCGAAACTGGTTTCGACGCATAGTTTCGAGCCGGGGTTAATCGGTGCCTGCTGTTGAACTGTTCTTTCGTATTTGGCCTGTCCCCATCCACCCATTTGAATATCGCAGCCGGAAATCATTATAAGCAAGCACAGGCAGCAGCTTATAGCTCTGAACATCCTATGACGCTTATTCATTTTCAGTCCTCTCGATTTTCGTTAGTATTATCTTATTCTAATCGAGCCGTTGTGAGTTTCAAGGTGAAGTTGGCCTTCACCGGTGCCGATTGTGCCTGTAAGTTTACTTTTACTTATTTTCCCGCTCACCGTTATTGGCAAATCGGTGTTGATCGAGCCGTTGTGAGTGGACACATCAATTTTAGCAGACAAGCTCGGTGGAGTTTTTAACTCTATGCTGCCATTATGAGTGACCGTTGATATGTCACAAACGGATGGAGCATCGCTTGTGTAGAATGCCTTGACGCTGCCGTTATGAGATTTCAGTTTTGTATTGCCTGAGATTTCATTGCACGTGACGGAGCCGTTATGTGTTTCGAATATGGTGGTGCCGGAAATTCTGTCACAGGTAACTTTCCCGTTGTGCGTGGTGGCGTCAAGCCGGCCGGTGATATCGGAGATTTCAACGGCTCCGTTGTGTGTGATAAGGTCGAGGTCAGTCTGATTCGGTACTTCAGCATCAAGGCTTACGCTCACGGATTTGTTTATAAGGTTAGTCGGCTTATCGATTTTAACTGTAAGCTTGTTCCCCGAGGGTACGAGTGTGACGTTCACTTTATCTGAGAGTTCCAGGGCCTCTTCATCGGTTGCCGCTCGGGTGACGATCGTGGCGGTCAGACTACATTCGTTAACATCGGCGCCTTTGATTGTTATTGAGCCGTTGTGGGTCTGGGCTTCGAATGCCGAGCTAGGCGACAAAGGTGCTGACAATTGAACGGTTCGTTCGTATTTTGCCTGCATCAAGCAACCGCCGATGGAGATACAACCGGCCATAAACATGATCAGGCACAGTAAACAACCAAAAGATATCTTAGTGAAATAATGATTTTTCATTTTCGCTCCTTTCAAATTTTTCCTTCTTTTACTTTGTTATCTGGTTTCAATTGTACCGTTATGTTATTTTATGTAAACTATACCTGTATAAAAACTTGCTCTGTGCTCAGTTTTTCTGCAATTTCTTCTTTTATTGCTTTTCTGGATTAGTCGCAGTTTATATGTAATAAATTTCGAAAAATCTTTCTTTTTTTGTTCTTACCAGTCAATAAATATGCACAGAGATAACTGTCTTCTGCCTATTTGGGATATTTTATTCTTCCATTCTGCCCTTACGAACCCCAAAATAGCTGTTTGAAAGCATTTTGTTATAGAAGTTTCGTTTATCCTACTACTATAAAGGCCGGTGTAATGCCGGAGGTTACGATATAAATAATTCCAAATATAGACTGAAAGCGACGGATTTATATGTTTTTTTCTCAATATACGCTTATTTTTTGACGTAAATACTTAATATTGTAAATTTTGTAAAAATTTACTTCTACAGACTTGACACGAAGGTGGCTAATTTAGTAAAAATAGGGTATTAATAAACTGTGGATTTATGAAGTTTTCAACAATATTGAAGAATTTCCATGTCTGTTTTGAAACGAATGCAAGACAAGACCGCTGTAGCTGTATGCTACAGAATGGGAGTTTTTCATTAATAATTTGCGGCTCACTGTTCAATGAAGAAGGAAGAAGGTGGTATCAAACAGCGTAATATTTTCCTGGGCAAACATACTGCCGAATATTCAAAGGCAAGAATCGTTATCGGTCTTTTTAAATTTATTAATCTTTTATGAAGGAGGTTTATTATGTATAGAAAATCAATTTTGTTAGTTCTTTTTGCTTTAGTGTTGTGCCTGATCGGCGACGCCTCGGCTGCGCTGCCGGCCGGATGGCAGAGCCAGGATATCGGCACGACTGGCGGCAGCGCCAATGAAAGCAACGGCACGTGGACGATTATTGGCGACGGGGCCGACATCTGGGGAACCTCAGATGCCTTCCATTATGCCTATGTACCGCTAATAGGCGATGGTGAGATTACTGCCCGTGTTGTTGATAACGGCACAGGCTCGAATACCTGGGCCAAGGGAGGCGTGATGATTCGCGAGACGCTCCAAGCCAATTCCAAGCACGCAATGATGATAGTAACGGACAGCGATGGTGGCGGCATAGCCAACCAGGCCAGACCGAGCACCGGCGGCAGTTCCGTCAGCTTCCATGGTGATATCACTGCATCACCACCTCACTGGGTCAGGCTGGTCCGCGAGGGTAATATGATTACAGCTTATCACGGCGATGATGGTGTTAATTGGGAGCTATTCACGGACACATCGCCTGATGGCGCTATGACGAATCCGTTAAATCTCCCGATGCCTGAGCAGGTTTATATCGGTCTGTGTGTAACATCTCACGCAGCCGGTGAATTACGAACATACATATTTGACAATGTTAATGTTATGCTTCCTGTTATCGCCACATCACCGACTCCCGATAATGGTGCAATATATCCGCAGACATGGGCCAGTTTGAGCTGGAATGCTGGAGATAAAGCTGTCTCACATGATGTGTATTTCGGCGAAAATGCAGCCGATGTAGAGGCTGGTACAGGCGATACCTTCCGGGGCAACTACACTGATACGTTTTTCTTTGTGGGTTTTGCCGGAAGTCCTTATCCGGATGGCCTTGTTATCGGCACGACCTACTATTGGAGGGTCGATGAGGTTCAAGCCGATGGTACCAAACATACAGGAAAAGTCTGGAGCTTTACGGTTCCACCCAAGACGGCCTATAATCCCAGCCCTGGAGATGGGGCTATGTTTGTTGATGTCGGTACAATTCTCGAGTGGTCTGCTGGTTACGGTTCGAAACTTCATAATGTCTATTTTGGCGATGATTTTGACGTAATTAACGATGCAGCCGGAGCACCTCCGTATCCCAATACAACTTTCAACCCGGGGCCTCTTGAGTTCGATAAGACTTATTACTGGCGTATTGATGAGTACGTTGATCCCTTAAATATATACAAAGGTAACGTCTGGAGCTTTTCGACGACGCTGCCGGGTTTGGGTGCGGCTGTCATGAGCAGGTGGGAGAACATCCAAACTACCGATATAAACACACTCAAGAGCAGTCCGAAGTACCCGAATAATCCGGATGTTACCGAGATGGTTGACAGCTTCCTTTGGGATGGAGCTGACCTTAGCTACTATGGAGCACGGATTGAGGGTTGGGTATATGCACCGGCCACAGGTGATTATACGTTCTGGCTTGCAACCGATGATCAGGGGGAGTTGTGGCTCAGCAGCGATGACGACTCGAGCAATGCCCAAATGATTGCTTATGTTAAAGACTCCCCGACTGCGACCGGCGGCTGGACCAATCTCAATGAATGGACCAAATACGCCTCACAGATGTCCGAGCCCATTCCGCTTGTTGCCGGCGAGAAATACTACATCATGGCAATCTGGAAAGAAAACGAAGGTGGTGACCATTGTCATGTAGCATGGCAAGGCCCCGGTATTCCGGATATCACAACTATTCCGGGTTCGAATCTGTCACCTTTCGAACCGATGAGTGCTTTTGGTGCCAAGCCTGCAAACCATGCTACCGGTGTTACTCAGACTCCTGTTCTTCAATGGAAGGCGGGACTTCAGGCGGCCTCGCACGAAGTTTACTTCGGCGCCGACGAAGCCGCCGTGGCCAGCGCTACCAAGGCTTCGCCTGAGTATAAGGGCGGCAGATCGCTCGGTGAAGAGAGTTTCGAGCCGGGGAAACTGCCCTGGGAGAGCACATTCTACTGGCGAATCGACGAAGTTAACGCTCTCAATCCTGACAGCCCGTGGATAGGCAGCGTCTGGAGCTTTACGACGGCCGACTTCCTAATCGTTGACGATTTTGAGGACTATGATTCCGGCGAGAACCAGATTTGGTATTCGTGGATTGATGGTCTTGGCTTCGGTGCTCCTGGAACTGATACCTATAATCCGGGTAACGGCACTGGGTCCGCTGTAGGTGATGAAACAACTCCTTCTTATACCGAGGAAACTATAGTTCACGGTGGTCGCCAGTCGATGCCGTTGACCTATGATAACAATAAGCAGGGCTTCGCTATGTATTCCGAGACAGAAAAGACGCTGACTTTCCCACGTGACTTTACCGAGGAAGGCGTTGCGAATTTATCGCTGTGGTTCAGGGGTTATCCGGCATCGGTCGGCAGCTTTGTCGAGGGGCCGACCGGTACTTATACTATGACCGGCTCCGGCGCGGACATCTGGGCGGTTGGCGGCGTGGAGGCCGATGAGTTCCATTATGCTTACAAGATGCTCACCGGCGCCGGCTCGATCACTGCAAGGGTCCAGAGTGTCGATAACACAAACGTATGGGCCAAAGCCGGCGTTATGATTCGAGAGTCACTTAATCCCGACTCGGCACATGCGATGATGGTTGTGACTCCCGGTTCAGGTGTTTCATTCCAGCGCAGACCGAGTACCGGTGCTACGAGCGTCGGTGATACGACGGCTGGTATTACTGCGCCATACTGGGTGAAGATTGAGCGTGATTTGGCCGGAAACTTTACAGGATCTGTTTCGGCCAACGGCACTACATGGACGATGGTGGGTACGGAGAACATCCAGATCAGCGCGAATGCCTATATCGGTCTGGCTTTGACTGCTCACGACGCTGCTTTGACGTGCCAGGCGGTATTTACCAACGTCACGACTACAGGTAATGTGACCGGACAATGGACCAATCAGGACATCGGTATAGCCAGCAATGACGCCGAGCCGCTGTATGTGGCCCTGTCCAACAAAACAGGCACTCCAGCAGTGGTAGTCCATGATGATCCGGCTGCGGCACAAATCGACACCTGGATAGAGTGGGTAATTCCGCTTCAGGCTTTTGCTGATCAGGGAATCGTGCTGACCGATGTGGACAGGATTGCCATTGGCCTTGGAACCAAAGGCAACATGACAATACCTGGCGGATCAGGCACGCTGTTCATTGACGATATCCGGCTGACTAAGCCTGCTCCTGAACCAGAACCGGAGCCAGAACTGTAAGCTGGAATTTATGTAGCAGTTGAAGCTACGGATTTGTAGTACATCAGGGCCTATATTGATTTTATTCGGTATAGGCCCTTTATTTTATTCCCGTCAAAATCGATTTCTATGTAAATTAATGCACTACGAAGCTGCCTGGGAGGGGTAAAAATTTCTAAAGTGGTAAATCCGCAGGACTATTTGACCGATACCTCATGTAGATTTACCTGACAGGGAGGCAATCGTCCTATAACTCAGGAGGTGAGGTAGTAAACCAATTTGCCCTAATGGTCGGAACTGAGAGGTTTTCGACAGGGCGGGAGTGAGCTATAGCTTTCGATATTACCATAAAAGAATATCTCAAAGAGATAGACGCCGCATCACTGCTGACAATGGACCAGGAACATGCCCTTGGCAAGCTGATCGCTGAAGAAAACGACCAATGGGCCAGAGAGCAGTTGGTGCGAAGCAATCTGCGGCTGGTCGTCAACATAGCGAAGAAATATGGCGACCGGGGCATGAGTCTTGGTGACTTGATCGAAGAGGGTAATCTTGGGCTTATAAGAGCTGTTGATTATTTTGACCCGGAGCGAGGTGTACGCTTCAGCACGTATGCGGCGTGGTGGATAAAACAAAGCATAAAACGGGCACTGCTGGAGAACATTCAGCCGGTGCATATTCCCACCTATATGGTCGCCTTGATAAATCAGTGGCGGCATACCGCCTCGGAACTGGAAAGCACACTGGGAAGAACGCCTAAAGTTGAAGAAATGGCCGAGGTTATGCAGGTACCGCTGCGGAAAGCAAAAATAATATATCGTATCGTCGAGGTCCTCAGCACTACGGGTGAATCCAGCATCAATGATGATACGGATGAAGACCAGATGCTCGAAGCGATTTTAGAGGACCCGAGCGGCGCCAGGCCGGAAGATGCACTTATCGCTGTTGAAGAAAAAGTCAAAGCGTTGAGATTACTTAACGAGATCGATCCGAGAGAAGCGGATGTCTTGAGGTTACATTACGGTCTCGATGGGAAAAAACCGATGTCGCTCAAAGAGATCGGCAAAAAAATGGGGCTGACGCGAGAGAGGATTCGGCAGATTCGGCGTGATGCTCTGACCAACCTTTATGAATACATGAACGAAGAATAGCTTCGAATATCATCTCGAATAAACTTGCATTTCATAAAAAAGTGAGCTAAAGTGAACTAACTTTAGGCACTTTTTTAGCCATGGAAGGAAGCAAATGAAGGACAATGGAATTGACCTGAAAAGATATATTCGCGATATACCCGACTGGCCGAAAGAGGGGATTTTATTTCGTGACATCACCCCGTTATTGCTAAACCCGAAGGCTTTTGCAGCGGCAATAGAAGCGCTATGCTCTGATTATACAGATGCAGGTATCGAATATGTAGCTGCTGTAGAAGCCAGAGGTTTTATATTCGGCTCAGCGGTAGCAGAAAAACTCGGCGCCGGTTTTGTGCCCATACGCAAAAAAGGCAAGCTGCCCTGGCAGACTGAGAGCATAACCTACGAGCTGGAATACGGCACGGATACTTTACAAGTACATAGTGATGCTGTAAAGAATGGGGCAAAGGTATTATTGGTGGATGATTTGCTGGCGACGGGCGGGACAATGGCCGCGGCATGCAAGCTCATCGAGAAAATCGGAGGAACAGTTGCCGGCATCGCTTTTCTCATAGAGCTTGCAGATTTGCAGGGCAGGGGAAAATTGGCCGATTATAAGGTCGCATCCGTGATTTGTTACGAATGATGTTTACTTCTGATGAAAAGGGAGCCGATAGTTACAATGAGTAAAGACGGTGGAGAAAGAATTATCCGTACAGGTCCTTATCCGGAGCTGACGTTAACAGCGCTTTTCGTTGGCTACGGCCTTGGCATTATCATTGCTATCAGCATCGGTTATGCCAGCTTGATCCTCGGGTTTTCCATCGAAGGCTCGGAAGTAGCGGCCATTTTGGGCTTCGGTATTCTTCGCGGCATCATGGGCCGAAGCAGCATTGTTGAAAACAACATCAACCAGACCATCGCCAGCGCGGTCAACGGCGCATCGGCCGGGCTTATGTTTACCGTCCCTGCATTGTTTATTCTCAATCAAGCCGATTTCAGTGTTGTACTGATGGTTTTGTCCTGCATCGCCGGCGGCATTCTCGGCATCGCCTTTATCATCCCGCTTCGCAAGCAGATGATAGATTTCGAGCGTCTGACGTATCCCGGCGGCGTCGCCGTAGCGACAATCCTTAAGTCGCCCGGCGCCGGCGTCCACAAGGCGATGCTTTTAGTTGCCGGAATCGCCGTAAGCGGGACCGTCCATTTAATAAGCCAGTTTACCGGCTTCGAGTATTGGAACCTTGGCAAGCTTATCGGACTGCCCGAATATATGAACGGCATCTGGTACGTTTCGCTTATGACAATCGGCGTGGGCTTTATCTCCGGCAAGGGAGGATTTTCTTTCGTAATCGGGGGTTTCGTCTGCTACTGGATTCTGGCTCCCATTCTGGCCGCGGCGAATCTGATGCCGTCGCCGGAAGTGCTTACGGCCGCTGAAGTGACAAATCCAGAATATCTGAGATTAAATCTGTTCCGCCCGATTGGCATCGGGATGCTCATTGGCGGGGCTTTGATGGGCATAGTGCTGGCGCTGCCGCTGATTATAAGCGCCGTCAAAAGCATGCAGTCGGCGTCAAAAACCGGTGCCGCGCTATCGAAAGATGAAATGCCGATTCGCCTTCTGTATATCGGAATCGTCGGCGCGACAATCCTGCTTTTTGTAGTTTCAATGCTCTCGGTTGAGAAAATGGGAATGCTGCGAGGCGCAGTGATGGCACTTTTGGGCACGGCCTGGATATGGGTTGCCGGCGTGATACTTTCCGAATGTATCGGGCGGACGAACTGGTCGCCGCTGAGTGGCATGACACTTATCGCCGTGACAATTCTGATTGTAATAAGCAGCGGCCTCGGCAAATCCAGTGCG
Organism: Sedimentisphaerales bacterium; assembly: GCA_016936275.1. Lineage (GTDB taxonomy): Bacteria > Planctomycetota > Phycisphaerae > Sedimentisphaerales > Anaerobacaceae > JAFGPJ01. The sequence goes on along the minus strand of JAFGPJ010000022.1, from coordinate 17,084 downwards.
ATCATATCTTCGGTAATGGTCGGGGCCGCAGCGTGTGTAGCAATGTCACAGGCAACCGACCTGATGCTGGATTTAAAGACCGGCTATCTTGTCGGAGCCTCTCCCCGGAAGCAGCAGATCGGCCAGTTCCTTGCGACGTGGCTGGGTCCTATCGTCGTTCTGGCGCTAATCTTTGTTCTGAACAAAGCATACGTATTGGGCAGCGACCGCCTGCCGGCGCCGCAGGGCAGGGCGCTTGCCAGTATGATCGAAGGCATCCTTGGAGGTGACGTGCCGGTAAACAAATATATCGCAGGTGCCGGCCTGGGTGCTCTTCTGAGTGCCAGCGGCATCGGCGGGCTTGGAATCCTCGTCGGCCTCGGATTCTACCTGCCGTTCAACGTTGTTCTGACCTATAGTATAGGAACCGTATCGCGCCTGCTGGTGGACTGGAAAAAAGGCGCGAGATTCAGCGAAGAAGTTGGAATTCCTGTCGCCGCCGGGCTTATCGTTGGTGAGGCCCTTGTGGGAGTCGGTTTCGCTGTTTATAAAATTATTGCAGGTATGTTAGTGTAAATGATATGAAACGAATCGGTTTGATTTTAATATCCGTAGGTTTTCTGGCCGGCACTTTAGCCGCAATAGTGGACACCGACCATGTCCGGTGGTGGCATTTTTCCGCTGCACTTGCAGTCGGTGTTGCGGGGGTTTTTGTCGCAAGGAGTGGCCACCACAAGATGCACAAGTCCGAAGAAAAATTAAGTGAAAATATTCGTGCCGTTGAAACCACGCTGGCCGCCATAGTCCAAAACATTAACAGCCTCAATTCGGAAAAACACTCAATCAATACATACGACATGCGTTTTCGTATAGATGAGCTTTTGCCCGATGACTTAGCCGGATTCGTCGATGCCCGCAAAAGTATCGCTCATCGTTACGGCCTTGCCGCCTATGGTGAGGTCATGAGCAGCTTCGCTGCCGGTGAACGCTACCTAAACCGAGTCTGGTCGGCTTCGGCCGATGGTTATATCGATGAGGTCAATACATATCTGGACAGAGCACAGGAGCAATTCGCTGAGAGCCTCGATAAAATTCGCCGGTTCAAAGCTGGCTCTGTGAACCCTTAATTCGTGAGCAATCCAGCACCTGTTAGATTCGACTGAATTAAGCATGGAATCACCGAAGAAAATATTATACGTCAGCGGGTCTGTAGGATTGGGACATGTCACCAGAGACCTGGCGATCGCCGGGCAATTGCGCAAGCTTTATCCGGAAATAGAATTATCATGGCTGGCTGCTCATCCAGCAACGGTCCCGCTAAGAGATGCCGGCGAGAAGGTACTGCCGGAAGCTGATAAATATGGCGATGTCAATATTCCCGCTGAAAATACCGCCAGGGGCTTCGGGATGAATATCTTGACGTACGGGCGTAAAGTAAGAAAGCAGTTCTCTCGTAATGTAAAAGTCATAAAAAAGATTATCCGCAGGGAACATTTCGATCTTGTAATTGGTGATGAGACCTATGAATTAGCCATAGCCTTATCTATCAAATACATCTTATTGCAGGCTCCCTTTGTAATGGTTTATGATTTTCTTGGAATGGATTCGATAACCGACAATCCTGTTGAGAAGCTTGAAGTCTCTGTTTCGAATCGGATATGGACATGGGCGGATCGCAGGTTGTTCTCGGGCCAAAAGAATCTTGCTCTTTTCGCAGGTGAATTGGAAGATGTCCCTGATAATAGGCTTGGCTTTCTTCTGCCTAACCGCAGGGAACATGCCAAGGAGCACTACAAGTTCACAGGGCACATTCTGCCATTTGATCCAGCGGAGTACGTAGACAAGATCAAGGTCCGGGAGAAGTTAGGCTACGCCAAGGAGCCGTTAGTTGTGTGTTCCATAGGAGGAACTGCCGTCGGCAAGGATCTGCTGGATCTCTGCGGACGTGCATATCCAATTATCAAGCAGAAAGTGCCCGATTTGCAGATGGTTCTTATATGTGGCCCTCGTCTATCTCCTGATTCACTGGACGTTCCGGATGGAGTTGAAGTCAGAGGATATGTTCCTGCTTTGTATGAGCACTTTGCAGCCAGCGATTTGGTTATTGTTCAGGGAGGTGGCACGGCGACACTTGAATTAACTGCTCTGAGACGGCCGTTCCTCTACTTTCCTCTGGCAAACCACTGTGAGCAACAGATTCACGTTGCACAAAGATTAGTAAGGCATCAGGCCGGCGTCAAAATGGTCTATTCCAAAACGACTCCCGAGATTCTTGCCACACAGGTGATTGCCGATCTTGGTAAAAATATTGACTATCTACCATTCTCTGTTCAAGGCGCTCAAAAAGCGGCTCAGTTAATTGGTGAGCTTCTTTAGTTATTGTTTGTGTTGCCTCGGGCCATTCTGTAGAGCCAGAAAGCAACGCCTATCAGCAGAATGACCCCGAGCCAGCCGCCATAGGGCATTGTTTTGCCCCAGACATGTTTGATGATTGGCAGGTCGGTCTCGAAATATTGTTTGAGAATGACAATGGGAATTGCTAATAGAATGCCCATTAGTGCTTCGCCTGTAATCAGGCCGGATGCAAATAACAGGCCGTTGCGGTTGGATAGCTCTGTCTGCTCGGAAGGTGTATTCCATCGCTTTTGAAATTTCCTTGCCGCCCAGTGGATGATGCCGCCAATAAAAATCGGCACAGCCAGCTCCAGCGGCAGATATATGCCGATCGCCACGGCAAGAATCGGCATCCGGAACGTGCTTTTTCTTTTTTCAAGGACGATATCGAAAGCGATAATCGCCGCTCCGACGCCCATGCCGATAAAGGCCAAGGTCCAGGGCATTTCGCCTGCAAAAACGCCTTTGGAGACCGAAGCCATCAAATTTGCCTGGACCGCTATGAGGGCATCCGGGCCGGCGTCAGGCATGCCTTTGAAGCCGTAAGCCTTATACAGCAGCATGAGGACGGGCGCCATGACGACCGCGCCGGACAGCGTTCCGATGATCTGCATGACTTGTTGCTTCCAGGGTGTGGCTCCGACGAGCCGGCCTGCTTTAAGGTCCTGCATGTTGTCTCCGGCTATGGCCGCGGCGCAGCAGACAACGCTGCCGATTATGATCGCCGCCGCCGGGCCGTTCTCAGCACCCTTACCCATTAGAACGACCAACAAGAGAGAAGATACAACGATTGTGGCGATGGTGATTCCGGATATGGGATTGTTGGACGAGCCAACCAGGCCAGCCATATAACCTGCTACGGCGGAGAACAAAAAGCCGGCGATGAGCATCACGACCGCCATCGGCAGGGAGATTGACACATCGGCGACGAACGCCTGATAAACTAAAAACAATGGGACAATCGAGCCGACGATCAATATAAGCACCCATTTCATGGGTATGTCTTTTTCGGTTCGCTCGATCTCGGCTTTCTCGACCGTGAGCTGGCGATAAGCTTGCAGGCCGCTCTTAATTCCGCTCAAGAGCGAGCTTCGCAGCTTAAAGATGGTCCACAGGCCGCCGATGAGCATTGCACCGACGCCGATGTACCGCGTCTGGGTTGACCAAATGCTGTAAGCCCAATCAACAGTTCCAGTGTCCACAGGGCGATCAGATAAAGCGGCACAAATAGGGATCGCGATGTACCAGTTGGCGGCGCCGCCTAAAAAAATGAGCACAGCGATATTCAATCCGACGATATAGCCTACTGATAGAAGTGCCGGGCTGAGGTTCGAGCCGCCGTATATAATCGTCCGGCCGATGCCTTTGGCGCCTTCTATCGCTTCGGGCCAAAGGCCGACACCTTTTGCAATGACCTTGAAAAGCCCGCTCACAATTGCCGCCTGTGCGATTATCCAAACGCCTTTGCCGCCTTCCTGGCCCGTCTCGAGAACTTCCGCCGTGGCGATGCCCTCGGGGAATTGGAGCTTGCCTTCTACGATGAGCGAGCGCCGGAGCGGTATCGTAAAAAGCACGCCTAACAAACCGCCAAACGCTGAGATGATAGTAATCCACCAGAAGTTTTTTCCGCCGAAGCCGTCCCAGTAGCCCATAATGACCAGTGCGGGCAGCGTAAATATGACGCCGGCGGCCAACGACTCTCCCGCCGAGGCCGCCGTCTGTACGATATTGTTCTCCAGAATATTGCTCTTCCGGAACAGTCGCAATATACCCATTGAGACAACAGCCGCCGGGATCGACGCAGAGACGGTCATACCCGCGAACAGGCCCAAGTATGCGTTAGCCGCCGCCAATATAATTGAGAGCACCACGCCTAATATGAATGCTTTAACTGTAATCTCAGGTATTGACCGTCCTTGTGAATCCATGTCTCACCTATTCCAGATAGTAAGAAAGTTTGTCAGAACTACTGCTATCAGTTTACAAATTGACTGACAAAGTATTTCGGTGTTAGTTGTTCACCTGTTGCCTGTTTTATCATAGTATTCCAGTGATAGACATCGCCGACCTCGAGAACTTTTTTGCGTAGGAAATCTCCGGCTTTTTTTTGGCTGACGTAACTGACATTTTTATCCGATTCGAGCTTCAGCACTTTATGCACTAAATGATTATGCAGTTGAGAGGCCAGCAACTCACCCAGCATGTAGTTGTGATAGTAGCAGGGGGCTATGGTAAAATGTATCTTGGCTGCCCAGTCGGGTGTGTCTCGGCCTTCAGGTCTCCTGATGAGCTGGTATTTCTCGACCATGTCCCACCACAGGGAATTCAAATCCTGGTCCGGAACGGCATAAAGCTGCTTCTCGAAGTTATACATCACCATCGCCCAGCGTGCAAAGATTAGCTGTTTTAGCTGCATGTATTTTCCGCTGACCTTTTCAATCTGTCGTCGCTGCTCATCCGAGAGGTCCAGCATCTGCTGCATCCATGCTGGATTGCGGCTGAGCCGGCCGAAGAACATGGCAACGGCCTCGGTAGTGAACGCATGCGCCGGCTCGCGCAGAAGATACGGCACCTCGGGATCGTGGTATTTGTCGTACACAGCGTGACCAAGCTCGTGCAGCGTTGTTTCCATCCATGACTCATTGCTCTTGATATTGCACAGAATGCGTACATCGCCTTCTCTGTCGATATCCGTGCAGAAGGCGTGTGGATTTTTACCCTCCCGCTCATACAGGTCGCTTTTGGCCAGCACCGATTCGACGTTGAGCCCGATCCCGGCATAAAAATTGGCCGCTAACTTTTTGATATCCTTGTTCTTGTAATACACGTCCAGGTCCAGCTCATAGACCATAGGTGTTTCCTGGAAGAACGGATCGTGGTAATGCCACGGCATGAGCTCTGATGCTTCGATGCCGCAGTTTGCCGCCAGCTTTTGGTCAAGGTCTGCTTTTAATGCCGCAAATGGTGCGTTTGTCAGTTCGTAAAGCTCGGCAAAGATCTTATCCAGCTCATTTACGTCCTGCTCGCCGATAGCGAGGGTCATGGTATGATAATTCTCGAAGCCCAGATTCTTAGCTGCCTGATTGCGCAGTTTGACTAAACGAATGATATCTTCTGCGACCGCTGCTCCGACTTGCTTGCTGGCCGTCCATGCCAGCTTTCTTTCGTCTGAGTTAGTCTGCGTTTTCAGGATTTCCTTAATTTCATTATCGGTGACCTTTTCTCCGCGGATGGTGCCTCGGGATGTGCTGAATTTTTCTTCAATTTCCGTGCTTAAATCCACGATTTCCTTGAGCATATCCGGCTCTATCTGGTTTTCGAGATAGCTTCTATACAGCACGTCCAGTTGTCGGGCGGTCAGGGGATCTTTAACCTGTCCGGATTCTTTGAAGTTTTTCAGCAATGCAAATTCCGCAGGATTACTGTAAATCCGGCGAATTTTCAGAGTAGTTTTGCTGGCTCTTTCGTAATCCTCTGATTTTCCTGTTGTTGCCGCATCCCACCCAGCAAGACTCTGCTCTTTGGCCAGCGGTTTGACTTTTTCCACGTGTGATGTGATATATCCCTCGAAATTGTTTTGTTTGGCTCTGGGCGCGCAGCCCCAAATGAGAATACCTGCTGTCAGCGTAATAAAAAGGATCAGTAATGTTTTCATCTCTTCATACTCCAAATCTAATGTCATGTTGCTATTTAGTTACAAACATATCTCTTGACGCTGGATGGTATCATGTCTGACTTTAGAATTCAAGCAGCTTTTGGTGTTGTCCGAATGACATTATTATCTATTTTCAATGTCGTTGTATTTCTTGTTTGAATTCCGGCTATTACGTATGTACTATACGCGATTATGAAGACAAATAAATATCTAACTGCACCGGTTTCATCGAAAAAAATGCCTTCCGGCATACCTTATATCCTCACAACTGAAGCGACCGAGCGTTTCGCCTTTTACGGCATGAGTTCCATACTTGTTGTATTCATGACAAAGCATCTGGTAGGTGCAAATGGCGCGCTGGATGTCATGGCAGACGAACCAGCAAAGGCGTGGTTCCACTATTTTACCGCTGCGGTCTATTTCATGCCGCTTATCGGAGCGATAATCTCCGATGTATGGCTGGGCAAGTACAAGACCATCATCTGGTTCTCGCTTGTCTATTGTGCGGGATTCACTATCCTCGTATTAGACCACACCAGGCTTGGATTAACTGCCGGACTGATCTTAATAGCGATAGCTTCGGGAACAATCAAACCGTGCCTGTCAGCCAATGTGGGTGATCAATTCGGAAGCTCTAACAAGCACTTAATAGAAAAAGTCTATGGCTGGTTCTATTTCTCGGTCAATCTTGGTGCGGCCGTTTCGATGTACAAGTGTCCCGACCTGCTCGAAAAGCATGGCCCAGCGGTCGGATTCGGTGTACCAGGGATTTTCATGTTCTTAGCGATGTTTTCCTATTGGGTAGGTAGATACAAGCTCGTACATATCCCACCAGCCGGCAAAACAAGTTGGCGGGAAATACTCGACAAGGATGGAGTCAGCGCATTACGCAGACTTTGGCCGGTCTTTGTGTTTATATCAATGTTCTTCGCATTGTTCTATCAGTCAGAATCGGCCTGGGTGCTACAGGCCGATAAGATGAATCTCAGATGGTTCGGGAAGAACTGGCTACCGGCACAAATGCAAGCGGCAAATCCGGTCCTCATCATGATTCTAATCCCCTTGTTCACGTATATAATTTACCCTGCTCTAAATAAAATATGGACTATGACGCCGTTGCGAAAAATCGGGATCGGAATGTTTCTTACTGCCGGAAGCTTCCTGGTGCCTGTGTGGATCGAAATCCAGCTCGAAAACGGCGTACAGCCATCAATTGGATGGCAATTTGTTGCCTATATCTTTTTGACTGGAGCTGAAGTTATGGTATCCATTACGGCGATTGAATTCGCTTATACTCAGGCTCCCAGGAAAATGAAGTCTATGATTCAGTCGATTGAACTTCTTGCTATTTCCCTTGGAAACATGTTTGCAGCCGTGGTTAATGACGTCATAAAGAACGAGGACGGTACGAGCAAGTTACCGGGAGCAGACTACTACTGGTTCTTCGTCATCGCCATGCTGGTGACAACTATACTTTTCATACCGCTGGCCCGCTGGTACAAGCCGAGAGAGTACATTCAGGATGAAGTTACGGCGGAATCTTCGGACTGATTGCCTAAAGCGGTCTGAGCGTCAATTCACGCACGACAATCTTCATCGGTCCGAATTCCGCGCCGGGGTGGACCTGGAATCCTATCTTGCCGGAATCGGTAGTGTCGTCGTGAACATCACCTGTCTTGTGGCCGTTCAGCCATACCTGAGTATGGTTGCTTTCGGCCCGTACTATTATCGTGTTCCAGTCGTCACGGTTTACGAGCTTCTCATCCTCATTAATAGCAAGAAACATCTTGCCGGGGCAATAAAGCGTGCCGGACCATGCCACCGGATTTTTGTATTCGAGAATGTCGGCCTGATACGCCTTATCGGGCGACTGGTAGCGGAACCAAAGGCCGCTGTTGCAGGGCCACTCGGTCCGGTAGGTGACGGTTGCCACAAAGTCTTTATAGCTTTCTTTTGTAAACAAATCGCCTGGGGCGTTGTTCTCGCCCTGCGTTCCTACGAGCATTCCGTTCTCAACGAACCATTTTGCGTCGCCGCTGGTTTCCCAGCCGGTGAGATCTTTGCCGTTGAAGAGTTTTACAGTTTCCTTAACTGGCCAGATATTTACCGTCCGCAGCGTCACGTCCGGCATCTCCGGCAGCGCAGCGCTTGGCACCGGCTCGTACCAGAACGTGGCACAAGACCAGTCGTCCTGCGTCTCGGCAAGACCGTTCTTCCAGGCTATCTGCTGGATTGTAATGAGGCATTCTTTTCGCCATGAAATCGGGTCGGGAAGATGCCAGCGATACATCGAGACAAAATTGTTCTCGTCCAGGTTGCAGCCGTTATAGAGATACGGCGTCTGCTGCATTCCGTAGGACAGACCGACGTAATCTTCGCTTCCCGTGCCGCAGATAGTTGGAAATTCGGCATCGCCGTCCATATAGATTTTTATCTCGCCTTCACCCCACCATTGTCCGGACGTCAGATTGCGAATGCCGATAAGGGCGCCAATATAGCGGCCTTTATTCTTTCGCTGCGGCAGCATTACCAGGTCCTTCTTTAGTGTCGTTGGATTTTCCCTGCGGAACAGCACGTGCAGCCGGCCGATGTCGTTTGGGTGCTTGTCTTTAATCGTATAGTCAATCTGATAAAACAAAGGCACGTTTTTTTCGCCTTCGTTGGTCAGCGTAATCTTAGCACGTTTAACAAACGGCATGGGCAGCCAGATATTCATGCCGGCATTCCTGCCTAACGAATGCACCGCCGAGTGGTACGGCATGACTTTGCCATGAGCAAAGCCCATAAAATCACCGATCGGGCATTCAACGCTCGGATGGTCCTGGCCGTCCCACCAGGCACGAATCACAAGGCTCCGCAGGTTCAGCGGACTGTTGCTGGTGGTCATCCAAATATGCCTAATCGTGCCGGGGCCTTCGATGTTGCAAAGCTGCACCTCCTGGCCGGCGTTGAGAGTAATCGCCGGCGAGCCTTTTCGCCCCACGCCGAGCTTGCTGGCTGCTTTGCCTCCCTGGCCCGGCTCGCCGGTGGGATTCTCAAAAGAGATAGAGCGCGAAATAAGCCCCGTGTCCAGCAGGTACGGCTCAGAAGTTACGTCAACATCTCCGAAACAAATTCCCGTTCCTAACGTGATAGCAAAAAGCCCTGCTAAAAAAGCAATTCTATTAACCATGATGTCTCCTTTGAGTAAAGATTATTATATATTGTTAAGGTATCACAAGCTTGCCTCAAATGTGTATTGTCCAGGCTGAACCTCGAGTACGGCACGGCCCTTTTCGTCTACACGCAGCCGCCTGACTCCGCGAGCTTTTGACAACGGGATATTTCCTTCTTTGATTGATTTCGGGTCAGAAGTATGTAAATAGACAGTAGCGGTCGTATTAGGAGGAACAGCAACGTTTAGCTTGAGTGTTCCATCTTGAATTCGCCACTCGCTTCGGATCGTGCCGTATGACGAATCGAACCTGGCTTTGACCCATTCAAGAGGCTTGTTCAGTAGTATGCCTGGTCTGATGATGAAGTGTTTGTAGCCGGGGTTGTTAGGGTCGGGCATGATGCCGCCTATGCCCTCGATGAACCAGGCGCCAATGTGCAGGTACGAGCTATGCAGCAGGGAATTGCGGCCGTCCCATGCCTCCCATATCGTTGTTGCTCCGCGATTGAGCATGTCACCCCAGCTCGGGTAATCTTCCTTGCTGGCCATCATGAACATCAGGTCCGGGCGGTCGAACTCCAGAAGGTTTTTGACAATAAAATAACCCCCGGTAATGCCTCCCCAGAAGTGTTCCTTACGATGGATGACAATCTCATCCTCGAAGCGTTTCCACACCGCCGGTTGAAGCTCTTCCGGAGGCAGCCCGATAAGCAGGGCGGCGGCAAGGTATGCCTGGAAGTTGTTCACGTAGCCGTTTTCCGCCGGATCGAAAAATTCCTTGTGCACGGCCTTACGGACCGACTCTGCTCTTTGCCAGTACTTTTCGGCAAGGTCTTTTTTGCCTAAGACTTCAGAAATTTTCGCGGCGGTTTTTAGATTGTATATCCAGTAGCAGTTGTTGAAGAACAATGTCTCTCTTGTGTCGCCGTTAACGCCCTGGGCGCCGGGCCACAGCCAGTCGCCCAGAAAGTCCCATGTGCCGCCCCAGCGAACAAGCATGTCGTTCTTGGACTTCGTTTCGAGAAACTCAAGCCATTGTTTTATCGTATCGAGATTGACCTCCAGTATGCGAACGTCACCGTAGTGGCGGTACATATACCACGGCAGGGTGACACAGTAGCCGCTCCACGCCGGTCCGCCGCCGCCCCAGTACGTCGGAGCGGTGTAAGGCAGATTGCCGGGGGCCGTCGGGGCGTTCTGGTTCGTGGCTTTATCGCCGAGACCCCAAGCGGTTTCCTTGCCCTGCGTATCGCGCCAATCCTGGGACCATTTTGTATAGAACGCTCCGAGAGCATAGTTATTCATTGCCGTTTGCGTTGTGGCGTGTGCGTCGCCGCCATAGCCCATTCTCTCCCGCTGAGGACAGTCGACGACATAGCCGCCGAGGCTGAGATTCTCGTATGTCCATAGTACAGTGTCGTAAATATTGTTAAGCAGCTTATTGGAGCATTCGAACCATCCGGCCCGCTTATAATCGGTCCGCACGAGATAGCCGCGAATGTCGGCAAGGGCAGGTTTATAACTCAATCCCTTGATGAGAATCCACCGCCCGGAGCCGTAATTAAAGCGGTTGCGGAAGGTGCCTTTGCCGCTCGGCCCGATTCGATAAGCGCTATGGAGCTTGTGTGTTATCATCTTCTTCGGATCTTCGGACCATTGCAATTCGATTATGTCACCCGGTTGGCCTTTGACGTCGAGCTCGACATAGCCGGCGTAATTTACGCCCATGTCCACTCGGTAGCCTTCGCCCTCTACCTGCTCGATGCCGACCGGCTTGATCTTGTGAATCCGGCGGTTCGGCTCGATCATTTCGGCTGAAAATATCAGCTTTGGATTATACACGGTGGCTTGCTTCCAGCCGCTATCGTCCAGATCGGGGCTGCACCAACCGGGCAATTCTTTGCCGGCATCGTAATATTCCCCGCCGAAGTTCGTGAAATTCCACGTGCCTAACAGAACGTTTGGGCTTGGATGAGTTTTCCACGTCTCGTCCGTGATTATTCGCTGGATTTTCCCATCCGGCGTTTCAATATCGGCCTGGGCGATGACTATAGGCGTCTGCGGTTTATCTTCACTCTTATAGAGCGGATAAATCGACCATGAAGTGCCCAGCCACAAGCCAATTACGTTCCGGCCGGCCCGCAGATGGTCGGCGATTTCGTACGTAACGTAACGCGCCCGCTTCGTATGGTCGGCTACACTCGGACTCAGGACGTCATCCGACACCTTCTTTCCATTGACGTAAAGCTCATGATAGCCGACGGACGCCACGTGAATCTCGGCCCGGCGTGGTTTTTTCTTTAACGTTATGACCTTCCGAAGCCAGGGATCGGCCAAATAATCACCTTCCGGCGGCAGTTTCTTGACCTCCACAAACTTTTGCTCCGAGCCGATCCATTTTGCCGACCATTCCGACTGCTCCAGTATGCCCATCGACCAACATGCCGGCTTGCTCCATGCCGAAAGTGTTCCGTCTTCATCGCCAACCTGCACTTTCCAATAGCAGCGCATACCGGATGTCAGCGGTTTTCCGCCGTACTCGACGAGTTGTGAACGGTCGGTCTTAACCATGCCCGAATCCCACAAATCGCCTTTGCCCTCGGCAAGCAAATCCTCCGAGCCGGCCACAAGTATCCGGTAAGCCGTCTGAGCCTGCCTACGCTCGTGAGTATTGGTTGCCGTTAATTTCCAGCTTAGCCTCGGCTTCTCAGCGTCAATACCGAGAGGCTCGGCAAGATACTCGCATTGCAGCCCGACCGGTGTGATACTCGATGAACTCTGCTGCTTCTGTGCAGTCGCACAGCCAAGAAAAAGTAATAACGTAATGACAATGCATCTTTTCATTTGTGAATCTCCTGTAAAAAACATTTATGAACCATACCGTTCGTATTATAGGGAAGTCGAACAACTTTTGCACCAAATATTCTATATTTAACCGCAGACGCCGTCCCGAGCTAAGCCTGCACTGAGCAGGGCCGAAGTGCCGAGGGATGAACGCTGATTACTCAGATAAAATAGTAAATAAAAAACTTGTCCTGAGCGAAGCCGAATGGATAGGAAATCGTTAATGAGAAAGGCCGCGAGATGTTTTGAGCATGTCCTGAGCTTGTCGAACGGGCGTTCGGCGTGCTTAATCAGAGCCTAATTAAGGCGACCGAGACGCTTACAGTCTTATTAGACCATAAGGACGAAAGGTTAAAGCTGCTGACGGCCAACGATATCATTGGCCACTTTTTGAAACACAAGGAATTCAGAGATATTGAAGAACGCATCGAGCGGATTGAAGGACGGCTGGAAGCGAGTAGATAAAGAGAAAAGGGCTGCAAGTGTATGCTCACAGCCCTTATCAAGCTTGATTAATTGATGCTTTTAAAGCTTTCTACGCCTTCGCAGCCAGCCGACAATTCCAATACCAAGACTTCCTAACAAAGCAGCACCTGGAGCCGGGATTACATTAACAACGTCAACAGAATCAATCCCAATATTATCGAGTAACACGCCTATATTATCACCTCCAACACCATCAAGACTGATTGTGGCTGAAGTAGCGACTGCTACGGTGAATGGAAGTGAAATCGTTGTGAACGGAACATTTTCTCCCGCTATCGATGTGACGTTAAGAAGGCTTCCTCCACCGATTAATATGTTAACTGAGTCATCGCCGCCGCCTCTTTGGTTCCCGGCAATATCGTAACTAAATATATAATCACCAGGAGCCAAAGCGATACTGATTGACTCTATTGTACCGGCGTTACCAGTTGAACCATCCATATCCAGATACAGGCCATTGCCAGGCAGTAAATCCCAGGCAGTACCCACGCCAATCAAGTCTACGCTCTGTTCTGTGACAGTCCAGTTGCCCTCTCCGGGCCATGGAATGCCAGGAGTGTAGCTGTCAAAATTATCGAAAAAGATAGGCGCAGCATTACTTGAGCCTGCAAAGACCGAAAGCATACAAAACGCAGCAAGTAATGTTAGTATATTTTTCACTTTTCATCTCCTTCCAACAAAAACGTGGAATGTATGCACACCTGCCATCCTTAGAATACTTTTATTGTTTCCTGCCAGATTACGAATCCGGCCCACACCTAAACACTCTTTAGGTATTTGCCCAAAACTGTGGTTAAGAAATTAATACGACCTAAAAACGCCCTCCGTGGTGATTTACTAATACTTTAACCGTCTGCGGGGGTATTGTCAAGAGAAATATTTTAATATTGTTATATTTTTGTAAAAAAAGCCCCTGCAGTGCGGAGGGGGGGAAAAGCGAAATTTAGCGAGATTTAGCGAGTTTCGCAGGGGCTTGAGGGCTAAATTAATACAATAATCATATCTTATTCGGCCTTCCTAGTCAACTATAAAGGATTTATTTCCCGTTCTTCAGCCCAGAACGTCCATTCTACGGCCATAAGACGCTTCTGAGGGCTACTCCGTGTATCTCCTAAAAATTGAATTATTTTGCCGGTATTATAGAGTATTGATCGAATTTTTACACCAAATATTTATATAAGACACAGATTTACCCCGTGAGATAGTGGCTTTGCCCCCTATGGGGCAAGCTATCTCACGGGGTGAACGCTGATTAACACGGTTTAAGGATAGCCAAAAAGCCGACCAGATACTATATACCAAATACTAAATACCAGATTTATCCTTTTATCCTGTCATAGAAATAGCCACTGAGGGCACTGAGGACATAGAGATAATTGTCAATTAAAAAGGCTGTGAGATGTTTTGAGCATGTCCTGAGCTTGTCGAACGGGCCTGACCTTAAAGTAGTTGAAGGTAGGGGGAGAAGCAGTTAAAGTGTTCCCCCAGATTTCTTCCCTTTATTCGTTCTTGGTCTTGCAATATTGACCTCAACAGAATAGTTAAAATTTAAGATGTGATCCCGATTTTCCCTAAGCGGCTCTCAATTATGATCTTTTTTTAAATTAAAAAAATATTTTTTCTTTTGACAATTGCTACAGATGTAGTAGAATTTACCACGTTTGTAGTAGGGTGAAAACATTAGAAAGCTGGCCGAACCGGAATGGATAATTATGAAGGCGTTATGGGACAAGCTTCAGGCAAAGGCAAGAGATGTGGACGAACGGCTGTCGGCTGGTCTTATACAATCCTTAAAAAAATGCTGGATCGCCTGGTTGAGAATAGGGCGGTCAAGAAGAGCAAGAGCGGAAAGCAAAAAAAGGTGGAATTCGAAGACAGACAAGCCCTATGTATATAATTTGAGAAAGAATGTAACGTTTAGTCGCTATGTTCGTCTATAATGTATGTAGTGCTATTGCGACTGATCGAATGTCTCTATCAACCTTATATCGGAGGTAAAAAGCATGGGAACTCTAACCAAAACGATGGTGAACGTGGTTAGTTCATTCTTTGTGGGACTTTTTATATGTGGCGGGTATGTCCAGGCCCAACCGTTTGCTGGAGGGAAGGGAGAAGCCGGCGATCCCTATCGGATTGCAAGAGCAGAGCAACTGATGGTCATCGGGAATGATCCCAATCTCCTGGAGAAACATTTTATGCTGGTTGCGGATATTGATCTGGATCCCAACCTGCCGGATGGGCGTGTGTTTAATGGGGCGTTGATTGCACCGGATATAGTGGATACTGACGGGTTGGATGCGCCAGGCGCTCCTTTTACCGGAAGCTTTGACGGAGGCAATCATGTGATTCGCAATCTTGTCATCTCTGCCCCAACCCGATACGCGGTCGGTCTGTTTGGCAGGATTGGCATCCGGGACGTTGGCAAGTGGGGGACGCCGGGTGTGGTGCAGAATATGCGCTTGGAAGGGGTGACCGTTGCAGGCTACGAATCGGTGGGCGCCTTGGCCGGGGTCAACGAGGGTACGATCATCAACTGTTCGGTAAACGGTTGTGTCACCGGCGAGGATGATTCCGTCGGCGGACTGGTAGGATACAACACCGGCACGATCACCATGAGCTATACAGAAGGGAACGTTCACGGCCATGATTATATTGGCGGATTAGTCGGGTTTAATCCCACAGGGGTCATTACCCAGTGTTCTTCTTCCGGTACTATCGGTGGCAGCGAAGATATTGGTGGACTGGCGGGGGGAAGTTCGGGACATATTGCGGCTTGCAGCACCAGCGGTATTGTGGATGGAGGTCGGTATGTTGGCGGCTTGGTGGCTTTTAACACCGGTAGTGTGGTTCTGAGTCATTCAACAAGTGAAATACAGAGTTCTGACATGACTGGTGGTCTCGTGGCCAGCAATTCTGGTCCCATTCATGGTTGCAGCGCCGGCGGCAATGTGGAGGGAGCGGAAATAACAGGAGGGCTTATTGGCATCAATTCAGGGGCTGTTAGCGAATGTTCTGCCATTGGCAATGTGTGCGGTTCCGAGGATGCGGGTGGTCTCGTGGGGTCGAATAGCGGTACCGTTGCCAATTCGCATGCCACAGGGATGGTCAATTCAGGCCAGCGTGGTGACGATATCGGCGGTTTGGTGGGAGACAACACCGGTGCCATTTACTATTCACATGCCACTGGCCCCGTCAACGGCGATGAGAGCGTCGGTGGTTTGGTCGGGAGGAGTAGCGGTACGATCATGCGTTGCTACGCCACCGGAGATGCGACCTCCGGAGAAGAAGTCGGGGGCCTTGTTGGTATGAATCGCGGCCATATTGAAGCATGCTACGCCAGCGGCAACGTCACCAATGGCGATGACGAGGCCGGTGGGCTTGTCGGGCGTAATGACGGATCCATTGCCCAGTGCTACGCCCGAGGGGATGTGACGTCCCACGAGACGTCCGGTGGGCTGGTGGGCTACAATACCGCATCGATCACGGCATGCTATGCCGTCGGCCGCGTCCGCGTCACGGGCGATGAAGGTGTCGGCGGACTGGTCGGTGGTACCGGCGCCCCTACCGGTGCCGGCGTGGGCCCCTCGACGGACAGTTCGTTTTGGGATGTGGACACAACCGGCTTTGCCTTCCGCAGCAATGGCGGCACCGGGCTGCATACCGCCGACCTTCAGATGGCCCAAACCTACCTGGATGCTGGCTGGGATTTCGTGAATACCTGGATGATCTGCGAAGGCGTCGACTATCCGAGACTGCAGTGGGAACAGCACAATTGTGAGGACGAGGAGTAGAGGGACAAGCCAATCATAGGGTATGGGTACCCTCACGGGATCGTGCTAAATAATATACTCATAGCGACGTACGTCCAAAGGCCTTCCATTAGTCCGTCAAGTTTGATTTGGTAATCTTAAAGGGTGACAGCCTCAAGCACAGCGCTGCCCTGAGTGAAGTCGAATGGGAAGTCGAATGGGCCACTAAGGCACAAAGAAAACCAGATACTATATACCAAATACCAGGTTTATCCTGTTATCCTGCCGAAAATTTAGACACGGATTTACCCGGTGAGATAACGGTTTTGCCCCCTAATGGGTAAACTATCTCACGGAGCGGGCACGGATTCTTAACGTTAAGTGAGTATGATGTCAACGGAATTAGTTCTGGAATGTCCTGGCACCGACCGAATCAATTCGTTTTTCCCTTGCCGTTTCGAACTATTCTCATAATACTATCGGCCGTATAGGGCCTTATGATATATGTTCTGGATATTTTTGGTACGTTTGTATTCGCAGTCTCGGGCGCATTCAAAGCTGTACGGCACGAGCTCGACATTCTCGGCGTTATGGTCCTGGCGGTAGCCACGGGCGTTGGCGGCGGCATTATCAGAGATATCACACTCGGATATACACCGCCGGCGGTGTTTCAGGATGAAATTTATCTTCTTGTCTGCGTCGCGGGCGGCCTTGTCGTTTTTGTTGCCGCCAACAAAATTGCGCCTCGCTGGGATTGTGTGATGTTCGCCGACGCCGTCGGGCTGAGTGTTTTTGCCGCCATCGGCGCAGCCAAGGCACAGAT